>DATAHI010000070.1:0-4115 GCA_036263255.1 Oxalicibacterium sp.
CCACGTCGTTGCGGTTGGTTCGATGCCGCGCTGATGAAGCGTTCGGTGCAGATCAACGGCGTCAGCGGCATCTGCCTGACCAAGCTCGACGTGCTGGACGGCCTAGACTCGCTGAAACTGTGCACCGGTTACAAGATCGGCGACAAGGTAGTCGACATTTTCCCGGTTGGAGCAGAAGATGCTGCACGCTGCGAGCCGATCTACGAAGAGATGCCGGGCTGGAAGGAAAGCACCGTGGGCGCGAAATCGCTGGACGTGTTGCCGGCGAATGCGCGTGCCTACATCAATCGCATTGAGGAATTGGTTGGCGTGCCGATCGACATGATTTCCACCGGCCCAGACCGCGAAGAAACCATTGTCCTTCGTCATCCATTCAAGTAATTCCTGGCGGTGATGCCTGTACCCGAATCCGACGACCAGCATCTTTGGGTCAGCTGGGACGCGTATCACCGCGCGATCGAAAGCCTTGCGTTGCAGGTGCATGCATCAGGCTGGAAATTCGATCATGTCCTCTGTCTTGCCCGCGGCGGCCTGCGTCCAGGCGATGTCTTTTCCCGCATCTTCGATGTACCGCTCGCGGTGCTCTCCGTCAGTTCCTATCGCGAGGGTGGTGGTACTACGCGGGGCCAATTGAACATCGCTGATCACATCACGACGACGGGCGGCAAACTCGCTGGCAAGATCTTGCTAATCGACGACCTGGTCGATTCGGGCATCACGCTGCAACAGGTGCAGCGCCATTTGGCGGAGCAATTTTCGCTAGTAAGCGAAGTACGTACCGCGGTGATTTGGTACAAGGCTTGTTCGGTGCTGAAACCAGATTTTTATGTCGAATACCTGCCGGGCAACCCATGGATACATCAGCCCTTCGAGGAGTACGATAGCTTGCGACCGCATCAACTTGAAGCGTGGATGAAGAAGGGCGAGCAATAAGACTTGCATCTGTCACATTGTCGTCGTCAGAGCACTTCTGATGATCGCATGTCGAACGGCATGCGGAAAAAGAAAAAGCCCGTTGACGAATCAACGGGCTTATCTGTTTGGTGCCCACGGAGGGACTCGAACCCCCACACCTCGCGGCACATGGACCTGAACCATGCGCGTCTACCAATTCCGCCACGTGGGCCTGCATTTGCAGAAAGATGAGCAGTATAACGGAAAACACGATTAAGTCAATGCACCTATGCAAGGAAATTGTACTGGCTGCTGATTTCAGCATGCAAATGTCCTCATGCTCCGTTACACTGGCCTCCATTCAACAATCGTTAATCAGAAAATAGAAACTGCTTTTGAGCCAATTCCCCTATACCATTCCCAGCCGCGAGGAAATTCTCGGCATTCTGCGTACCGCGAACGCTCCTCACGATGCTGAATCGCTGGCACGCCTGCTCGGGGTCAAGCCCGATGAGATGGACGGCCTGATGCGCCGTCTCAATGCGATGGAGCGCGACGGGCAGATCAAGCCAGATCGTTCCGGCAACTACCAACTCGCACATTCTGCGAACTTTATCGAAGGCCGCGTCAGCGGACATCGCGACGGTTTCGGTTTCCTGATTCCGGACGACGCCAGTGCCGATATTTTCCTGCCTGAAAAAGAAATGCAGAAAGTGCTGAACGGCGATCGCGTGCAGGTGCGCATCGTCGGCACAGACCGCCGCGGCCGTCCTGAAGGTACGATCGTCGAAGTGGTCGAGCGCGCCAATACGCATGTGATCGGCCGCCTGCTGAACGAGAACGGTGTCTGGATCGTGGCGCCAGAAGACAAACGCATCGGTCAGGATATTCTGCTGTCCGGTTCGCCCGGCAAGGCTAAAGCCGGCCAGGTCGTCAGCGTCGAATTGACCGAGCAGCCTTCGCGCTTCAGTCAGCCGGTAGGCAAAATCGTCGAAGTTCTTGGCGACATCGATGATCCAGGCATGGAAATCGAAATTGCCGTACGAAAATACGGCGTGCCGCATGAGTTTTCCGAAGCCGCCAAGAAACTGGCGGCGAAGTTGCCGAACGAAGTGCGTGCGGCAGACATAGGAGAGCGCGTCGATCTGCGCGACGTGCCGCTAGTCACCATCGACGGCGAAGATGCGCGCGACTTCGACGATGCGGTGTACTGCGAGCCATGCAAGATCGGCCGCACGAACGGCTTCCGACTGATCGTCGCAATTGCCGACGTCAGCCATTACGTACGGCCGAACGACGCGCTCGATGTCGATGCGCTTGAGCGCAGCACTTCGGTCTACTTCCCGCGCCGTGTGATTCCGATGCTGCCGGAAAAACTGTCGAACGGTTTGTGCTCGCTGAATCCCGGCGTCGATCGGCTGACGATGGTATGCGATGCAGTCATCACGGCAAAGGGAGAGATCAAGGCTTACCAGTTCTACCCTGCGGTCATTCATTCGGCTGCGCGGCTTACCTATAACGAAGTGGCGGCGATTCTCGGCAATACCAAGGGAACCGAGGCAGCGCGCCGTGCGCCGCTGGTGCCGCACCTGCTGAATCTTTACGCCGTATATCAGGCATTGCTGCAGGCGCGCCACGTGCGCGGTGCAATCGACTTTGAGACGACGGAAACCTATATCGTCTGCAATGCGGTCGGCAAGATCGAACAGATCATTCCGCGTACACGCAACGAAGCGCACAAACTGATTGAAGAGTGCATGCTTGCAGCCAACGTGTGTGCCGCCGATCTGCTGGAACGTCACAAGCATCCTGCGGTTTATCGCGTGCACGCGCCGCCGACGAAGGAAAAACTCAACCAGGTCCGCACCTTCCTGAAACAGGTAGGCCTCAATCTCGGTGGCGGCGACAAGCCAGCCGCATCGGATTACGCCGAGCTACTGAACAAAATCAAGACGCGTCCGGATGCCGTGCTGCTGCAAACCATGCTGCTGCGTTCGATGCAGCAGGCCGTCTACAGCCCGGACAATATCGGCCACTTCGGACTGTCCTACGAGTCGTATGCGCACTTCACCAGCCCGATCCGCCGCTATCCCGATCTGCTGACGCATCGCGCGATCAAGGCCGTCCTGCACGGCAAGCGCTACGATCCGAGGGGTATCGATACCAGCGTGCTGAACACGATGCTGTCGCCCGCTGCGCGAAAGAAGCACGCGCAGGATCAGGCCGAGGGCAAGAAGAAGGCGGAAGGCGATCTCGCGATCTGGGAAGCACTCGGCATTCATTGTTCCGCAAACGAACGCCGTGCGGACGAAGCCTCGCGCGACGTCGAAGCATGGCTAAAGTGCTACTTCATTCGTGACAAGCTAGGTGAAGAGTTCACAGGCATCATCACCGGCGTGACGGCGTTCGGCATCTTCGTGCAGCTCGATTCGCTGTTCATCGAAGGCATGGTGCATGTGACTGAACTCGGTGCAGACCATTTCAAGTTCGACGAGGCACGCCATGAACTGCGGGGCGAACGTACCGGTATCCGTTATCAGCTGACCGACCGCGTGACGGTGCAAGTCAGCCGTGTCGATCTGGATGCGCGCAAGATCGATCTGCGGCTGGTCAACGAGCCGGGCATTCGCACGGTACTGAAGAACGAGGCACGTCGCGCTGAAAGCGACCACAAAGCACGCACCGAAAAGCGTGCAGCCAAGAAGAGCAGCGCCGCACCGCCTAAGAAGGCTGGCGCCAAACGCGCATCCACCACGCAAGGCAAGCGCGCGCCCAAAGCAGGCAGGAAGAAAAGATAAGACATGAAGAGCAAGATGATTTTCGGCTTTCACGCCGTGACGGCGCGATTGCGGCACGACGCTTCTTCGATCGAAGAAATCTATATCGATGCCGAACGGCACGATGCGCGGATGAAGGACCTCGTGCGTGCGGTGAAAGAGGCCAATGTGAGGATGATCCACGCCGATGACGCACGGCTGAATGCCATTGTCGGCACGCGCCGCCATCAAGGCGTGGTGGCGAAGGCTGGCGAGTTGTCGCTGGCGCGCAATCTGGATGAACTACTGGATGCGATCGAAGGCCCACCGTTGCTGTTAATCCTCGATGGCGTGACGGATCCGCACAATCTCGGAGCGTGCCTGCGCGTGGCCGATGGTGCTGGTGCGCATGCCGTGATTGCGCCGAAGGACAGGGCGGTTGGGTTGAATGCCACGGCGGCCAAG
>DATAHI010000071.1:0-2841 GCA_036263255.1 Oxalicibacterium sp.
TGACCATGCGGCCGGCACGCAGCTCGGCAATGATTTCTTGGGTGCTTGAGATCGACATAGGGAATTCCGGAAGTGGCCCGCTATTTTAAAGTATTTGGCGGGCCGTTCATCCAAGGTCGGCCGGAACACGCCTGCGTCTAATGAATCGCCGCGTTCAGCTCGTCGAGTTGGATCGGCTTGACGAGATGCAGATTGAAACCTGCTTCCAGCGCGCGCACGCGATCCGTTTCCAGACCATAGCCGGTCAATGCAATCAGCCGCGCTTCGCGTGTCTCGGGATTGGCGCGTAGGTGCCGTGCGACCTGATAACCGTCAATGCCCGGCAGACCGATGTCGATCAGAATGAGCTCCGGCCGATGCATGCTGGCCGCTACCAGGCCGCCGGCGCCGTCGGATGCCTGAAATACGGTGTGTCCCTGCGCAAGCAGCATGGCAGACATCATTTCGCGCGCGTCGTGGTTGTCCTCGATCAGCAATACCCGGTACGTGTTCTTCGGATATTCGCTGGTCGCCGCCAGGACGGCCGGTTCCAGATGTTCCTGATACGGGAAGCAGACCTCGAACGTGCTGCCCTCACCCCGGCCGGCGCTGCTCGCTGTAATTTTCCCGCCGTGAAGCTCGACCAGTTGCTTGACCAGCGCAAGCCCTACGCCTAACCCGCCCTTGGTACGGTCCAGGGAGATTTCGCCTTGCACGAACACGTCGAATACGCGCGGCAATAGATCGTCTGGAATACCGATGCCGTTGTCGCGAATCATAAATTTGACGAGCCCGTCCTCTACCCGCGCGTCGATATCGATGCTGCCGCCTTCGGGCGTGTACTTCAGCGCGTTATCAACTAAATTCGTGACGATCTGCTCGATGCGCGCCGCATCGCCATCCAGCCATGCCGGTTCCGTATGGAGATTGATCGTATACTTTTCGGTACGCCCCGCCGCCGACATTGTCTCAAGACAGGATTCCACCAGCTTGCCGAAATCGACAGGCTTGCGTGCCAGCAGAATTTTGCCCGACATCACCCGGCTCAGGTCGAGCAAATCGTCGACGATGCGAGTCAGATGCCGTGTCTGCCGTTGCAGAATCAGCTTTGCGCGCGCAACCGCCTCTTCTCCAATGCCGTTTGTAGTGATTAGTGAAGCGGCACTGCTGATTGCACTGAGTGGGTTGCGCAATTCGTGGCCGAGCATCGCGAGGAATTCATCCTTCGCCTTGTTCTGCTGCACGGCGATCTTGCGCTGGCTGATTTCGGATTCCAGCTGACGGTTCGATGCCAACAATGCGGCAGAGCGGTCGCGCAATACTTCGGCCTGCTGGTGCAGCTCCATATTCTTTTTTGCCAGCGCCACGAATACCGATACCTTCGCCTGCAAAATCTGCGGAATGATCGGTGTAAACAAATAGTCGACAGCGCCGTGCTGATAGCCCTTCAGACGGTTCATCTCGTCGGCCAGGAATGCCGTTACAAAAATGATCGGCACCGAGGCTGAACGTTCGCGTGAATGGATCGCCTGTGCTGCCTCGAATCCATCCATGCCGGGCATGTTCACATCCAGCAAGATCACCGCGAAGTCGTGCTTCAGCACTTCGCGCAGCGCCTGCTGCCCCGAGCTGGCTGCAATCATTTCGCAACCATTCTGTTCTACCCAATCCGACAAAAGCCCCGTCAAAGCGATGAGGCTGCCTGGATCGTCATTGACTACCAGTATTTTCGGTTTGCTGGGAGCGGGCATGGTGATGAATCAAAAAAATTTCGCGGTTTGGGGAACCAAATGCCTTCAATTTAGTCGTGCACATCTCCTTGATTTTCCAAGGAAACATGCTTGCGGAGCGTAGCAATTGCATATGAGAATGTCAAAAAAATTTCTTGAGGGCACACAAGAACATGAACACGATGACCGATTTGTCTGAGACCTTGGACCCGCGGATTCTGCTCGCTGCGCTGACCGCATTAAAAAAAGGGGACTTCAGCGTGCGTATGCCGTCCGATTTGACAGGCATGAACGGCAAAATTGCCGACACGCTCAACGAAATTATCGATAACAGCGAACAGATGGCGGACAGCATCGCGAGCGTCAGCCGCGTGGTTGGACGGGACGGTCGACTGCTGCAGCGTGCGACGCCATCGCGAGCAGGAGGAGGCTGGGCCACCATCGTCGATTCGGTCAATACCTTGATTGACGATCTGGTGCGTCCCACGACAGAAATGGCACGCGTGATCGGTGCCGTGGCAAAAGGCGACTTGTCGCAATCGATGGCGCTGGAAGTCGATGGGCGTCCGCTGAAAGGCCAATTCCTGCGCGCGGCCGCGACGGCGAACACGATGGTGGATCAGCTCTCCTCCTTCGCCTCGGAGGTGACCCGTGTGGCCCGTGAAGTGGGTACCGAAGGTAAGCTCGGTGGCCAGGCAAACGTGCCGGGCGTCGCAGGTACCTGGAAGGATTTGACCGACTCGGTGAACTCGATGGCGGGTAACTTGACGTCTCAAGTGCGTAACATCGCCGACGTCACGACCGCCGTGGCAAACGGCGACCTCTCCAAGAAAATTACCGTCGACGTGCGCGGCGAAATTCTGCAGCTGAAAGACACCATCAACACCATGGTGGACCAGTTGCGTTCCTTCGCATCCGAGGTGACCCGTGTGGCGCGTGAGGTCGGTACCGAAGGCAAACTGGGCGGTCAGGCATACGTGCCGGGCGTCGGCGGTACGTGGAAGGATCTGACCGATAACGTGAACTTCATGGCGTCCAACCTCACCGGTCAGGTCCGAAACATCGCCGAGGTGACCACCGCCGTGGCGAACGGCGACCTCTCGAAGAAAATTACGGCGGATGCAAAGGGCGA
>DATAHI010000072.1:0-2827 GCA_036263255.1 Oxalicibacterium sp.
TCCACGAGCGGTCACGTACCTTGCTCGATGGATTCCTTCCGTGGACAACGTCGCAGCGCATCAATCACCGCCATGAGACTTAACCGGGACAGCTGATCTGGCATTGCAAGATCGCCTGCTGTGCTACCGATGTCCATTCTCAAACCATCGCTGCACGCTCCTCGTTCAAACGGCATGCAGCGGGCGGCGCGGTATTTTTAACAATTCCCATTATGCAACTGCCCCGCAGCGCCCTTGCGACACGCGGCGCCACATTTATTGCTATGCGAAATCGGCTGCGGTACATTCCCGAGGAATCAAGCGACAGAGCCGCCAAACATCATGCGCAATACCTTCCGTCTTGCTTTCCTGTTGATGCTGTGGCTGGGCATCGGCGTACTGGCACGCGCTGCTGAACCGCTGCGCATCGGCGTTGCGCTCAGCCTCACCGGCAAATACGCCGAACTGGCCGCGATGGCAGACAAGTCCTACCGGTTGTGGCAGCAGGACATCAATCGACGCGGAGGCCTGTTGGGCCGGCCGGTACAGATCACCATACTCGACGACAAAAGCGATCCGCAAGTGGCCAGGAAGCTCTATGAAAACTTCATCGTAAAAGACAAGGTTGACCTTGTGCTCGGTCCCTATTCCAGCGAAATTACCGAAGCGGTGGCGGATGTCGCAGAACAATATCGGTATCCCCTGCTCGCTTCCGGCGGATCAGCCGACTCCATCTGGCAGAGAGGCCGCCACTATGTCTTTGGCGTCTACATCAACAGCAACAAGTACACGATCGGTTTTCTGGAATTGCTGGTCAAGGCCGGCATCGAAAAGATTGCGATCATTGCGGCGGACGACGTGTTTGCCAAGGATATCGAAGCAGGAACGAAGGACTGGGCGCGCCGCTACGAGTTGCAGGTCGTCTATAGCGGCACATTCAGGAAAGGCAATGGCGAGGATCTCGGAAGCAGGATCACCGGCGCGCGCGCTGCCGGTGCCGAAGCCCTCATCATCGCCGGGCATTTCGATGACTCCATCAACGGCCGCCTCGTGCTGAAGAAAATCGGCTGGGTGCCGAAGGCTTACTACGCAACGGTCGGCCCCGCGATCCCGCGCTATGCCGATACGCTGAAAGGCGACGCGGATTACACCTTCACTTCCTCGCAATGGGAACCGACGCTACCCTTCCCCGGTACGCGCGAATTCGCAAAGAGTTTCATCGATACCTATCACGTCGCGCCCTCTTATCAGGCAGCCAGCGCTTATGCTTCCGGTCAGATACTTGAAGCCGCGGTGCGCAAGGCAAAGAGCCTCGACAGGGAAAAACTGAAGGACGCCCTTGGCAGCCTCGATACCATGACCGTGATGGGCCGCTACGGCGTCGACTCGGACGGCCGACAGGTGCGTCACTTTACGACGACTGTGCAGTGGCAAAAAGGCAAAAAGGAAATCGTCGCGCCGCAGGAACTGCAAACCGTCAAGCCGATATGGCAATAAACATCGAACGCGCGAAAAGCCATAGTCGCCTTCATTTCCGGATACTGGCGTCCATCCTGCCGATCATCGTGTTGATGGTGATCCTGGCGGGAGCTGTCTTTTCGCTCGGATTGCGCACTGTTTCCCATTACGCGAACGAGCGCATACAAGACGACCTGGAACGTAATTCCCGCGAACTCTACAACCTGTGCGACGGCGCGCTGCAAAGCCTGCTGATGGAAGGTCTCGCCGCCACGTCTTCCGAAGTACGTCTGCGCAAAGGCAATACGCTGGGCAGAATGGAAGAGTACGCGCGTCAGCATGGCCTCCAGATCCTGGTGTACGACCTCAATCATCGTATCCTGATGCAGCACAGTTCACTGGCTGCAGAAAAGCTGCTGTCCAGCGGCGAACATGGCAGCGACAAACCGTTCGTCAAACTGGAATACGAAGGCAGCGAGTATTACGTTCGCCAGACCGATTTCGACCCTTGGGACTGGCATATCGTGTTGGCGCGCGATGGCAAACTGTACATGGAATTTGCCAACACCATCACGCAAAGCTATATGGCCTTGGGCGGCATCATCCTGGCGGTCAGCGTGATGCTGATCCTCTACTTCCGCCATGTGGTGCACAAGCCGATCCAGACCATCATCGCCGCAATTCAAGACAACGGCCTGCCGAACTACAAGGGCATCTACGAATTTGAATTCCTGAGCGACGTGATTCGCGAAGCCAAGCTGAAAGAACAGGCAAAGCAGATCGAGATGTCGTATCAAGCCACGCATGACGAACTGACTGGTCTGATCAACCGGCGCGAATTCGAACGCCGTCTAACTTCTGCATTGCAGGACATTCGCGTGCAACCGGCGGTCCATACGATCTTTTACCTGGATCTCGATCAGTTCAAGATCATCAACGACACGTGCGGCCATCATGCCGGTGATGCGCTGCTGCAGCAATTGACGCGACTGCTGAAGGACAAGCTGCGCTCGCACGACGTGCTGGCCCGCCTTGGCGGCGATGAATTCGGCGTGCTGTTGCTCGATTGCCCGCTCGAACCGGCCTTGCGGGTGGCCGAATCGCTGCGCCAGACAGTCAGCGAATTCCGCTTTGCCTGGAAAGACAAGATGTTCGCCGTTGGCGCGAGCATCGGCGTATTGAGTTTCTCCGACGACGCGCTCAGCTTCGACGACATCTTGAGCATTGTCGACGGCGCTTGCTACATTGCGAAGGACAAGGGGCGCAACCGGATTCACGTCTACCACCCCGGCGACGACGAATTGATGGAGCGCAAGGGACAGATGGATTGGGTCGCGCGCATCTCGACCGCGCTGGAAGAAAACCGCATGGTCTTGTACCGGCAGAAGAT
>DATAHI010000073.1:0-20681 GCA_036263255.1 Oxalicibacterium sp.
CGCGCATCGACTGGAGAAGTTGTGGAACCGGCCGCGTACGCTGTTCCCTTACGCGAGCGTGGAAGCCGTGTGGAACGAACATCGCGAATCGACGCGCGGGCGCGATCTCGACATCACGGGTTTGTCTTACGAGATTCTCGAAAAAGAGGGACCGCAGCAATGGCCGTTTCCAGAGGGTGCAAGTGCCGGCCGCAAGCGCCTGTATGAGGACGGCGTGTTTCCGACGCCGTCCGGCCGCGCCAAATTCGTCAATACGCCGTATCAGCCAGTGGCGGAAAAGGTCGATGCGCGTTATCCCTTCCACCTGACTACCGGTCGCCTGCGCGATCAGTGGCATGGCATGAGCCGCACTGGCACGGTCGCGCAATTGTTCGCGCATGCTTCCGAACCGGCGGTCGTGTTGTCGCAGGTCGATATGCAACGGCGCTTGTTGAAAGACGGCGACCTGGTGCACGTGACCAGCAAGCGTGGTTCGCAGATTCTGCCCGCGCAGACGGGCGACGATATGCGCGCGGGTCAGGCTTTCATCGGTATGCATTGGGGCGAGGAATATGTGTCGGGACGCGGCAATGGCGAGGGCAGTTTTGGTGTCAATGCATTGACCACGCCGGCCTACGATCCGAGTTCCAAGCAACCGGAATTGAAGCACGCTGCGGTCAAGATCCTGAAGGCCGAACTTCCGTGGAGCATGGTCGTATTCGGCTGGATACCGGAATCGCAGTTGCTTTCATTGCAGGCGGCATTGCGTCCGGCAATGCGCAAGTTCGCCTATGCCTCGTGCACGTTGTTCGGTCGCGACAAGGTCGGCGTGCTGTTCCGCGCGGCCGATGACTACGCCGCAGACAAGAAACTGGTCGATGAAATCGAAAGCCGATTCGGTATCCTTGGCACACAAGTTTTGCGCTACGACGACCGCAAGCGCGGCAACAGCCGCCATATCCTGATCGGCGACGGCAAGCTGCAGGCGGTGTCATTGACCGGCGATCTGTCGGCCGAGCATTGGTTAAAACAATACCTGGAAGGCGAACAGTCGGTAGAAAAGCTCGGCCGTCTGCTGCTGATGCCGTCGGCAAATCCACCGCAGGACTTCAAATCGCGCGGCCGCATCGTGTGCAACTGCCTGAACGTCTCCGAGACCGAAATCCGCGATGTGCTGCGCGGCCATGCACAAGGCGATGCACTGACGATGCTGCAGCAAAAGCTGAAATGCGGAACCAGTTGCGGCTCCTGCGTGCCGGAATTGAAGAAAATCATTCTCGCGCCGCCGTTGCAGGAAAAGGCGGCCGCCTGAGTCGAATGCCGGCCCGGCACGATGCAGGTCCGGCATTCGATGCGACAATGGCGGATCCGCAGAGCTACTCTGCAATTCCGTTTTCTTTCGCCGCCTTCCATCATGCAATCTTCGTCCGACGCTTCCACATTTCCTACCGCCCGCTTCATCAAGGAGATCGGCCGCGGCGTCAAGGGTGCGCGCAGTCTCGCGCGCGATGATGCCTACGCCCTGTATGCCGCGATGCTGGACGGCCGCGTCTCCGATCTCGAAATGGGCGGCATCATGCTGGCGATGCGCATTAAGGGCGAATCGGTTGATGAACTCGATGGGTTTCTCGCTGCGGCGGAGGAGTCCTTCGATCTGCTGCAAGCGCCCGCAAGCGATTACGCGCCGGTTGTGATTCCGAGCTACAACGGTTCGCGCCAGATGCCGAACCTGACGCCGCTGCTTGCGCTGTTGCTGGCGCGCGAAGGTGTGCCGGTATTCATCCACGGCGTGACGGAAGATCCGGGGCGTGTGACGACTGCCGAAATCCTGCGTGAACTTGGCCATGTCGCAGTGAACGATGCAAAACAGGTTGCCGAACAGTTGGCGCGCCGCGCCCCGGTTTTCATGCCGATCGAGCACCTCGCACCACGCATGGCGCGACTGCTGTCGCTGCGGCGCATTCTCGGTGTGCGCAACTCCACGCATACGCTGGTGAAAATCCTGCAACCTTTTGCGCAGCCGGCGTTGCGTCTGACCTCATACACCCATCCTGAATACCTGACGACGCTGACCGAATATTTCGCGACGCGTGCGCCTGCCGCGCGTGGCGATGTTTTTCTGATGCGCGGCACCGAAGGCGAAACGGTCGCCAACGCCAAGCGCGCGCAGCAGATCAGCTGGATGCACCAAAATGAATGGTCCGTTCTGGTGCATAAACAGGAGCCGGTCGACGAGATGCCACCGTTGCCGGCCAGCCGTGAGCCGCAGCTCACGGCGGCCTGGATCGCCGATGCCCTCGCAGGGCGTGTGCCGGTACCGGCGCCCATTGCGGATCAAGTGGAACAGTGCTTGCTTATATCGAAGCAGATACAAGACAGGCAAGGTGCATCACATGGAGCAGGGAAGTAACAAGCAATTCGGCAAGGTTTTTCTCGTCGGCGCCGGTCCGGGTGATCCGGAGTTGTTGACCTTGAAGGCGGTCAAGGCGATCGCTCGCGGCGACGTCATTCTGATCGACGATCTGGTCAATCCCGAAATACTGATGCATGCGCGTGCGAATGCACGTGTCGTGCACGTTGGCAAGCGCGGCGGTTGCGTACAGACGCCGCAAGAATTCATCGAACGTCTGATGCTGTCGGAAGCGCAGGCTGGTCATTGCGTGGTCCGCCTGAAGGGTGGCGATCCCTTCATCTTCGGCCGCGGCGGCGAGGAGCGCGAGCATCTGCAAGAGCAAGGCGTCGAAGTCGAGATCGTCAACGGCATCAGCAGCGGACTGGCTGCGCCATCGTCGATCGGCGTGCCGCTCACGCATCGCGAATGGAGCCAGGGTGCGATCTTCATCACCGGCCACGGCAAGACGCCCGACGCCAATCCCGACTGGGCGACGCTCGCCAAACTGAATCTCACGCTGGTCATCTACATGGGCATCGCGCGCAGCGCCGAAATTCAATCCGCGCTGCTGGCCGGCGGCAAGCGCGGCGATACGCCGGTTGCCGTGATCCAGTCTGCTACTGGGCAGCAGCAGGCGCAACTGATCACGACGCTTTCCGCGCTGCCGCAAGACCTCGCGCAATCCGGCATCGGCAGTCCCGCCATCATCGTGATCGGCGACGTGGTGCGCTGCGCGGCGCAGGCGATCGATCTCAACCAGTTCGCGCAGGGACGCCTGTCCGCCTGATATTTCGCAGTGCCGCCGCAGCTTCGCGGCTACAATCACGGCTTCTCGAAATGTCGATGAGCCATGACTACACACTTTGACGTCGCCGTGATCGGCGCGGGCGCCGCCGGCATGATGTGCGCGGCGGTAGCCGGCCAGCGCGGCCGTCGTGTGGTGCTGATCGATCACGCCACGCGCCTCGCGGAAAAAATCCGCATCTCTGGCGGCGGCCGTTGCAACTTCACCAATCGCGACGCAACGCCGCAGAACTTCCTGTCGCAAAATCCGCATTTCTGCAAAAGTGCGCTGGCACGCTATACGCCACAGGATTTTCTTGCGCTCGTGAAGCGCTATCGCATCGGCTATCACGAAAAGCACAAAGGTCAGTTGTTCTGCGACGACTCGTCGGAAGACATCATCCGCATGCTGAAAGCCGAGTGCGATCTCGGCAATGTCGCATGGCGCATGCCGTGTAAGGTGGCGGCGATCGGTAAAAGTGGCGAGCGCTTCCGTCTCGAAACCGATGCAGGTGAAATCACTTGTGACAAGCTCGTCATTGCAACCGGCGGCCTGTCGATTCCCAAGATCGGCGCGACGGACTTTGCTTATCGCGTCGCCGCGCAGTTTGGCCTCAAACGTATTGCGCCGCGACCAGGGCTGGTACCGCTAACCTTCGATGCAGCAACCTGGCAAGCCTTTGTGCCGCTGGCCGGGGTGTCGCTCGAAGTGGAAGTCGAAACCGGCGTAAAGAAATCGCGCGGCTGGTTCAAGGAAGGCTTGCTGTTCACACATCGCGGCCTGTCCGGTCCGGCGATCTTGCAGATTTCGAGCTATTGGCAGGATGGCACCCCACTGACGATCAATCTCGCGCCGGAAATCGACATTGCAGAGCACCTTATTGCGGCTAAATCGACGAGCCGGAAGCAATTGGGTAACGAATTGGCGCAATGGCTGCCTTCGCGCTTGGCGGAGGGCTGGCTGGTGGCGAACGCATTTCAGTCCGAAACTCGCCTTGCGGATATGCAAGACAAGCAGCTGCGCCGACTTGGCGAATCGCTGAATCGGTGGAATATCGTGCCGAACGGATCGGAAGGCTACAAGAAGGCGGAAGTGACGCTGGGCGGTGTCGATACGCGCGAGCTATCGCAGCAGACCATGATGGTGGAGAAAACGCCTGGCCTGCATTTCATTGGAGAATCGGTCGATGTCACGGGCTGGCTGGGCGGCTATAACTTCCAGTGGGCGTGGGCATCGGGCGTGGCCGCGGGGCAAGCGGTATAAGCCTTCGGAGACTGCTGACACGAGTTGACAGTACGGTCTCATAAGATGAACGCCTTCCATCATCAATGAGAATGCGTCATGAGCGAACAGCAACCCAGCATCATTTCCCACGTTTCGATCGGCAGCAACGACTTCGACAAAGCGCGCGGCTTTTACGATCGCGTACTATCCGCGCTGGGGATCGGTGTCGTCATGGAGCATCCGGGCGCAGTCGCATACGGACGACAGTATCCGGAGTTCTGGGTTTGCCGCCCGCATGACGGCAAGACAGCGACGGTCGGCAACGGCTTTCACATGGGATTCATCGCGGCCGACAAACAGCAGGTACACGCCTTCTACGAAGCGGCCATTGCCGCAGGGGCAACATGCGACGGTCCGCCAGGACCTCGTCCGCTGTACGGCGAACCTTACTATGGTTGCTTCGTTCGCGATCTTGATGGTCACAAGATCGAGGCGGCTTATTGGGACGAGGCGTCGGCCCAGCAGCCGCACGGCCATTGAGCGCGCTTATCAGACCTGTTTTGTGATTTTTGGCGAAACCGCCATGTCGACTTGATTGAATGACAACGGTTGAGCGGATGGCTGTGGTTTTGCGGATATCGTTAACTTCCATTTGCTGGCGCGGGCTGCTATAATGGCCGACTCACTACCACAAACATTGGCATCTTTTACATGACCACTATCCGCCTGAAAGAAAACGAGCCGTTCGAAGTCGCAATGCGTCGCTTCAAGCGCACCATTGAAAAAACCGGTCTGTTGACCGATCTGCGCGCGCGTGAGTTTTACGAAAAGCCAACCGCAGAACGCAAGCGCAAGCTCGCCGCTGCCGTGAAGCGCCACTACAAGCGCATCCGCAGCCAGCAACTGCCGAAAAAACTGTACTGATGTCGCACCGCGCGGTGCGCGGTTGACAAGTTGGTTGCAAACCCGCTCCGGTTGTTCCGCAGCGGGTTTTGGCGTTTTAATGATCGTGCGTGATCAAATTGATCGCTTGAATCGAAACAAGAATATCGGAGCCTACTCATGGGACTGAAAGAACAGATTACCGACGACATGAAGGCGGCGATGCGCGCGAAGGACAGCGGCAAGCTGAGCGCGATTCGCCTCATCACCGCAGCGATCAAACAAAAGGAAGTCGATGAACGCATCGAGCTCAATGATGCGCAGGTGCAGACGATCATCGAAAAGATGATCAAGCAGCGCAAGGATTCGATTGCGCAATTCGAGGCGGGCGGCCGCCAGGATTTGGTCGAGATCGAGAAAGCCGAGCTCGCGGTGCTGAACGCCTATATGCCGGCTGCGCTGTCCGACGCTGAAGTGCAGGCGGAAGTCAATGCAGCAGTAGCGGCTTCGGGTGCCGCCGGTCCGCAGGACATGGGCAAGGTGATGGGCGTTCTCAAAGCCAAGCTCGCCGGCCGCGCCGACATGACTGTCGTCTCCACGCTCGTCAAGGCCGCGTTGTCGAAGGGTTGACCGCGCTTCATCATCTTTTTTTGCGACGGGCGGCGAGACCGACGTGATTCCACAGTCGTTCATCCAGGATCTGCTGAACCGCGTCGACATCGTCGACGTGGTTGGCCGCTACGTGCAGCTGAAAAAGGGCGGCGCCAATTACATGGGGCTGTGCCCCTTCCATAACGAGAAGTCGCCGAGTTTCACGGTCAGCCCGACCAAGCAGTTCTATCACTGCTTCGGTTGCGGCGCGCACGGCACTGCGATCGGATTCCTGATCGAGTATTCGGGCATGGGTTTCGTCGATGCCGTCAAGGATCTGGCGCAAAACGTCGGCATGATTGTGCCCGACAACGACGACCGTCTGCCGCCGGCGCAGCGTGCCGAGCAGCAGGCGAAAAGCATGGCGCTGTCCGAAGCGCTGAGTCGCGCTTGCGATTTTTATCGTCAGCAGTTGCGGCAATCGGATCGCGCCAAGCAATATCTGATCGGCCGCGGATTGACTGGCGAAATCGCTGCTCGTTTCGGCATCGGTTATGCGCCGGACGGCTGGGACGGTTTGCGCGCGGTCTTTTCCGACTATGACCTTGAGGCGCTGGTTGAGTGTGGCCTTGTGATCGATCGTTCGGAAGAGGATAGCTCGCACAGTCGTAAGCGTTACGATCGTTTCCGCGATCGCGTGATGTTCCCGATCCGCAATAGCAAAGGGCAGGTCATCGGTTTTGGCGGACGTATTCTCGATGCGGGCGAGCCGAAATACTTGAATTCGCCCGAGACACCCTTATTTCAAAAGGGCAGCGAATTGTACGGGCTGTTCGAAGCGCGTCAGGCCATCCGCGAAGCAGGTTACGCGCTGGTGACGGAAGGTTATATGGATGTGGTCGCGCTGGCGCAACTCGGCTTTCCGCAAGCGGTGGCGACGCTCGGTACGGCGTGTACGCCAATCCACGTGCAGAAGCTGTTGCGGCAGACCGATCAGGTGATCTTCAGTTTCGACGGTGACGTCGCCGGCCGTCGCGCTGCACGCCGCGCGTTGGAAGCGAGTTTGCCGCATGCCGGTGACAACAAGGTCATCAAGTTTCTGTTCCTGCCGAGCGAACACGATCCTGACAGTTATATCCGCGAATACGGCACCGAAGTGTTCAGCAAACAGGTGCAGGACGCGATGCCGCTCTCGCAATTCCTGTTGAAGGAAGCGATCGGCGACAACGATCTGGGTACGCCTGAAGGCCGCGCACGTGCGCAGTTTGATGCCAAGCCGATGTTGCAGGTATTGCCTCCATCCGCCTTGCGCCTGCAGATCGTGCGCAGCCTGGCGCAAGCGACGGACAGCACACCTGCTGAGATCGAGGCGCTATTCCAGTTGGCGCAACCTGTTGCGCAGTCGCGCGCTGCGCCACCGCGAACCCGGCGCGCAGCGCCGGTCGGTCTGGAGCGCCAGATCATGAAGCTGTTGGTGGCGCATCCCGCACTGGCCGGTGACATCGATGACGCGGCTTTGCATCTTATGATGCAGGCTGCACCTGAGCAATCGGAAATGCTGGAGCAGTTGGTCGGGGCGGGGCGCTCTCTGGGCGAAGGGGCGAATTTCGCTTCCCTGGCCGAGAACTTGCGTGCCGCCGGCTCCGATTTCGATCCATTGATCGCGGAGATCGCCGCCGATACCGAGTCCGAGGCAGATACCGCCCGGCTGGAATTGGCCGGAGCGATACGTCAGGTTCGATTGCGGGCCTTGGCTGCCGAAAAGGAAAGCCTGGCTGTGCAGGGCTTGGGCAGTGAAGAAGCAAAGGCCCGGTACCGAGCGCTGATGGCGCAAGAGGACCTGCTGAGACGCCAGGCGAGCGAAGAAGTTTCGCAACGCAGCTGAAATTCCTCGCGATCCGGCCTTGTAATGCCGGAGGGCATGCCCCCATATGTTATAATGAAAGGCTTTCGATTCAACGCCTTACGTTACATAAAGACAGAAAAGATCGGAAAGAAAATCCCCCAATAATCCGCGCTGCCGTACCCCGGTCGCGCACTTCGGCTCATCAAGCGCATTGATCGCGCACCGAGCTAACCTCAGTTGGTAGTTGATCCCATGGCGAACGCAATGAAGAAACCAGCGAAATCATCCAAAACGCTTCCCGCAACCAAGGCCAAGAGCGCCGCGGCGAAGTCGACGAAACCGGTTGAGAAAAAAGCGGTCAAGACCGTTAGCAGGACAAAACTCGCGTCGCCTAAGGACAAAGTTGAGAAAACAGCGGGCAAAGTAGCGGCCAAGAGAAGCACGGCCGCTGTTGCAACTCCCAAGGCGAAACCCTTGTCCAAAGTCGCAACCCCGGTATCGAAAGCGAAAGCACCCGTGACAGATAAGAAATCCGAAGTGAAATCCAAGCCAGCCAAACCCGAAGCCAAGGTCGAGTCGCGCTCCAGCGCGAACGTCATGGCGGTCAACCAGACGACGGACGCGGCGGCACTGGCTGCAATCGATACGTCCGGCTACATCCTGCCGGGAGTCAAGGTTCCCGGCCGTCGTGGCCGCAAGCCGAAAGAATTCCAGCCCGAGAATGACGAAATCGCCGCACTGAACGCCGTCGAACGCGCCGAGATGAAGGCTGCCGACAAGGCCAAGGCGCGCGATCGCAAGGCGAAGGAAAAAGCTCTGCTGAAAGACGCATTCTCTTCCGACACGGAAGCGAGTGAAGAGGAACTCGAAGCACGTCGCCAGAAGCTTAAGACGCTGATCAAGTTCGGCAAGGAGCGCGGCTTCCTGACTTATGCAGAGATCAACGATCACCTGCCGGACAACATCATCGACCCGGAAGCGATCGAAGGCATCATCGGTACCTTCAACGACATGGGCATCGCCGTGTACGAGCAGGCGCCTGACGCCGAAACGCTGCTGCTGTCCGACAGCGTAGCAAGCGCTACGAGCGACGACGAAGCCGAGGCTGCTGCTGAAGCTGCACTGTCGACTGTCGACTCCGAATTCGGCCGCACGACCGACCCGGTGCGCATGTACATGCGTGAAATGGGTTCGGTCGAACTGCTGACTCGCGAAGGCGAGATCGATATCGCGAAGCGTATCGAAGACGGTCTGCGCGACATGATTCAGGCAATCTCGGCTTGCCCGACCACGATCGCCGAGATCATGGCCGCGGCTGACCGCATTGCACGCGACGAAGCCAAGATCGATGAAATCGTCGACGGCCTAGTTGATCCGAACGAATCGAACGAGCCGGTCATTGCTGCAGCACCTGCCGCTTCCGCTTCGGACGACGAAGAGGACGAAGACGAAGAGGACGAAGAAGACGAAGAGGAAACCGAAAGCACCGCATCTGGTGCGGCCGGTTTCTCCGCTGAGCAACTCGAACAATTGAAGCGCGATTCGCTGGCGAAGTTCGACAATATTGCCGTCCAGTTCGACAAGATGCGCAAGGCCTACGAGAAGGAAGGCTATAACTCCAAGCCGTACGTCAAGGCGCAGGAAGCGATTTCGAACGAACTGCTGAGCATTCGTTTTACCGCCAAGGTAGTTGAGAAGTTGTGCGACACCCTGCGCAATCAAGTGGACGAGGTGCGTCACATCGAGAAGCAGATTCTCGAAGTTGCGGTCAATCGTTGCGGCATGCCGCGCAGTCACTTCATCAAGGTTTTCCCTGGCAACGAGACGAATCTCGCATGGGTCGATGGCGAAGTGGCCGGCAATCATCCATACAGCGTGGTTCTTGCGCGTAACGTGCCAGCCATCAAGGAACTGCAGCAAAAGCTGATCGACCTGCAGGCACGCGTCGTGTTGCCACTGCCTGATTTGCGCGCGATCAACAAGAAGATGTCCGCTGGCGAGATGAAGGCGCGCAAGGCCAAGCGTGAAATGACCGAGGCCAACTTGCGTCTCGTGATCTCGATCGCGAAGAAGTACACGAACCGCGGCCTGCAATTCCTCGATCTGATCCAGGAAGGCAACATCGGCCTGATGAAGGCAGTGGACAAGTTCGAATACCGTCGCGGCTTCAAGTTCTCGACCTACGCAACCTGGTGGATTCGTCAGGCCATCACGCGTTCGATCGCCGATCAGGCGCGCACTATTCGTATTCCGGTGCACATGATCGAAACGATCAACAAGATGAACCGCATCTCGCGTCAGATCCTGCAGGAAACCGGTGCCGAGCCGGATCCCGCAACGCTGGCGGTGAAGATGGAAATGCCGGAAGACAAGATTCGCAAGATCATGAAGATCGCGAAGGAACCGATCTCGATGGAAACACCGATCGGCGACGACGACGATTCCCATCTGGGCGACTTCATCGAGGACAACAACACGCTCGCGCCTTCGGACGCGGCGCTGCATGCCTCGATGCGCGGCGTGGTCAAGGACGTGCTCGATTCGCTGACGCCACGTGAGGCGAAAGTATTGCGCATGCGCTTCGGTATCGAAATGTCCACCGACCATACGTTGGAAGAAGTCGGCAAGCAATTCGACGTCACACGTGAGCGCATTCGTCAGATCGAAGCGAAGGCATTGCGCAAGCTGCGCCATCCATCGCGTTCCGACAAGCTGAAGAGCTTCCTCGAAGGCAACTAAGCTTTAGCCAAGTTACGGGCCTCTAGCTCATGCTTGGTTAGAGCAGCGGACTCATAATCCGTTGGTGCCCAGTTCGACTCTGGGGAGGCCTACCAACTAAAACAAAAGGGGTTACGTCAAACGTAACCCCTTTTTTATTACGGCGATCAGGCGGCAAGCGCCACCCTTGGCGGCTAGCGCGAATCGATATTGATCAGTGCGTAATCGAAGGCCATCGTTTCGCCGCGGCTCTTCTGGTATGGAATCTTCATTTCCCCATGCGCTTCGATCTTCGCCGATGGGAACAGCCTCAATAAGCTCTCGAGCTGACCGTCCGCCATCTCGCTCGGCGTGACGAACAATACTCTGCCATCCAGCCGCGTCGGCTTGGCAAGGAAGCGATCCAGAATAAAGGTTGGCATCGACGGCCGATGAAAATACAGATTGCCGGCGGCCAGCTTCTCGCCGACGATCAGCGTATTCGCTTGAGGAAAACGTTGTTCAAGTTCGTCGGACAGTTCCGGATAGGGATGATGCGAGCGCGAATACTTGCCCAGATAGGGACCGAGTTGTACGCGCAATGGAATGCCGATCAGGATGGCCATCGCGAGAATTCCCACCACGCGCAAGACCCAGCGGTAGACCTCTGCTCTCGCCAGTGACGGCAGCAACAGGAAGCATACAAGCGGCAGCGGAAACAGCAACTGCTGCAGCCAGCGCCCCTTGATGTTGCTGATATAGCCGGTCAACAGAATCACGCACATCAGCGCGAAGAATGCTGCGTACGCCCACAGGAAAAAGCGCGTTGCCGTCTTGCTGCGATCAAGCACCGGATGACGGAAGTCACGCCAGCCTGCAATCAGATACACAAGCCACAGCGGCGTCAGAAAGCCGATTGCACCTCCTATCATGCTGGCGAAGCCGCGCAGCAAATTGTGGAGGTAGCTGTGTCCCGCACCCTCGCGCATCTTCGCTAGCGTGCCGCCTGACGCGGCATCCAGATGCGTGACCAGCCACAAACCATGCGGGAGAAAACAGAGCAGAGCGATGATGCCGGCCAGCCAGATTTTTCGGTTCCAGATAATCACCCGATGCTCGCGCACGATCAGGCTGGCGCACGCCAGGCCGCCGATAAAAATCGAATAGTTGTACTTGGACAGCATGCCGAGCCCGATCAGAAGACCGAACAGTGCATAGCGCCAGGCGCTCGGATTGCGCAGCATGCCGAAGTAACACCACAGCGTCCAGCACGCGATCATCGTCAATAGCACGGTGTGCGTCAGATCGCGCTGCGATTCCCAGGCGATCTCCGGCATCAGCAGCATGGAGGCGCTGGCCGTGATAGCGGCGCCGGTGCCGATCAGCGGGCGAGCGAGAAGGAATACGCCGGCATACAAGCCGAACAGAACCAGATTCTTCAGCAGCGCAAAAGCGAAGACGTTGAAGCCGAAGACAGAGAAGAACACCCACTGCAGCCAGGAATACAAGGGCGGCTGCGTGCCATAGCCGATCTGCAAATGCGCATAAGCCAGCGCCTGCTCCGATTCATCCATTGCCAGCGAGTCGGTCAGCGTCACACGGACGACGATATGCAGGATGAAGTAGGCCGCAAGCAGCCAAAGGAACTGGCGGCCCGCGGCCTCATGGTCGGGATCGGACAGGTTTCGCAGGAATGGGGGAGCGAGGCGGAGACCGGAAATCGTCATATGGCGAACGTCTACAAAGAACAGGCGATATGTTAGCCGACAGTAACGCCTGCCGCGCCGTTCAGTTGACGTTTTTTGCGCCGCGGCTCAGGAGCTAGCCAAGGTCTGCCATGGTTGCGTATCGCGCCACGCGGCTTCCCATTCCGTCGGCATTACCAGATGCAGCGCGCCGATGTCGGCGACATAGGAATCGAGTTGCGGATGCACCAGCGACACGCCTTTGGTCAGGGCCGGCATGCGGCTTTCCAGTTCGCGCATCACGCGTTCCTGCAGCCAATCGCCGTGGTGTTGCCATACGCTGCCACCGACCACGAAGGTTTCGATGTCGAGTACGGCGGTGACGTTATATAGCGCGCGGCCGAACCAGGAAGCAGCTGCGTCGACGATGTTGCCTGCTGCAGCTTCGCCTTTGCGCGCCGCATTGAACAGTTCGGTCGCGCTGCGGCCGAATTGCGCCTGCAGGTTGTGCCCGGAAATCAGCGCCTCGACGTCGCCATAGTTGCCGCAGCCGCATTGCGCCTGGGAGTGCTCGCTAAGCAACATGTGGCCGGCGTGCCCCGCATTGCCGTTCTTACCGCGCAGCAGGCGCCCATCCACGCACAGGCCGAAGCCGATGCCGGTGCTCCAGGTCACGTAGGCGCAATTGTCGATGCCTTGCGCAGCCCCGAATGCGCGCTCTGCCGTCAACGCGGCCACGCAATCGTTTTCGATGACGACGGTCTCGAATTGCTCGCGCAGCACGCTTTCCAGCGGGATGCTCTTCCAGTCGTTCGGCAATTTGGCCGGATTGCCAGCCAAGCCGCCACAGATATTCGGTGTGACGAGCGTGATCAGGCCCTCGCGTTTCTCGAAAGGGCCACAGGAACTGACGCCGACCGTATCGATTTCGCGGAAATCGACGCCAGCCTTCTCGCACGCCGCCCGCAACAATGCCACGCCTTGTTCGCCAGGTGCGCGCTCCGTTCCGGTCTTTGCCGTTTGCGCGGTGACGCGCGCCAACGGACCTTCTTCGTTTGCGACCACGGCCGCCATCTTGGTGCCGCCGATATCAAGCCCGCCTATGTACTTGGATTGCATGGATGCTCCCTGATGATGCCTCTGTGGCAACTTGTTTTTGAACTGCGGCAACGTCCGCAAGTTCATTGCGAAATAACGCGCAACGAACTGACCTTGCCACTGTCGTAAAGTTTTCCGCGCCGCCCGTTCGGGACGAGCCGGCCGCAACACGACTTTATCTCACACGAAGGAGTGCAACATGGCGCAAACGCTCAAACCTCTGGACCAGCAGGTCATCGTCATCACCGGCGCATCCAGCGGCATCGGCCTGGCGACTGCACATGCGGCTGCAGCGCAAGGCGCGAAGCTCGTGCTTGCCGCTCGCAGTGGCGATACCCTGGAACAGGTCGTTGCAGATTTGGCGGCCGATGGCTGCGATGCAATCAGCGTAACAGCTGACGTTAGCGATCGCGCGCAGGTGGAAAGCATTGCACAGCAGGCGATTGCGCGCTTCGGACGCATCGACAGCTGGGTCAACGATGCGGGACTATCGATCTACGGCCGACTGCGGGAAGTCAGCGAGGAAGACAGTCGGCGCTTGTTCGACATCAATTTCTGGGGCGTGGTCAACGGCTCATTGGTGGCTTTGCCATATTTACTTCGGCAGGGCGGCGCGCTAATCAATCTCGGCAGCGAAGTATCGGAGGCGGTGGTGCCGCTGCAGGGTATGTATGCGGCGTCAAAACATGCCGTCAAGGGTTTCACCGACGCGCTGCGTGTGGAGGTGGAAGAACTCGACAAAGCGCCGGTCTCGATCACGTTGATCCAGCCGACGGCGGTCGATACGCCTTTTCCTCAGCACGCGAAGAATTACATGGACAAGGAGCCCAAGCTGCCGACACCGATGATCGATCCGTTCAAGGTAGCGGAAGCGATCCTCGATGCGGCGACGAATCCCGCGCGGGATGTCAAGGTCGGTGCGATGTCCACGTTGAACACGGCCATGCACAAGCTGATGCCGGCGGTAGCCGAAAAGGTCGCAAAGAAGTATGCGAATCGTCAGCAATACGATGAAGCACCACGTCATCCGGAAGGCGCGCTCTATCAGCCGAGCGGCAGTGGTCACATTCACGGCAGCGGCGGAGTGACGCCACATTAACAACGTAGACGTGCAGACGCGGCAGGCGGCCGAACCTCTGCACGCGTCCGCTCATTCCCGGTATTCCGCCAGCTGTATCCTGTTCGGAAAGTGCTGATGCCGGCGTTCTGCATCCATGCGTTGCAGCGTCAGCTTTGCTTCCTGTATGGCCAGTACATCGGGGCGTCGCTTACGCACCTTAATGGGCCGAGCCCAGCCTGTTTCGCGTATCACAAGTCGCGGCCGCTCATCTACAGCGGGAGCTGACTCGTGAACGAGAACGCGCACCTGCGTATTCTCCGCGCAGCTGCCGTTGGTGTAAGTAATCGTGCCGCTCGCGCCGCGGCAGGCGAGTATGTCTGCCGACGACAACGAAGGAAAGGCGCACAGCATCGCGACAATTGCTGCGCCACAAGACCTGATATGTACTTGCATGATCGCGCTCCTGACAGCGAGCTTCGATCATCGATTATTTGTCGTGGCACGTCGGTGTGATAGCGAACGCGGTGCACCGCATGCATTACAGCAATCAGCGCTAGAATTCTTTCATGCTCTCGCGCATGCTGCCGTAGGGATCATCGATGGCGTATCGCCAGGTACCGTCGGCCTGCCTGCGCACAACTTCCAGCGTGTGGATCGTGTCTTGCACCGCCCGGCCATCCGGCTTGGTGCCGACCAGCGTTGCCTTCATGCGCGTGGTGGCTAGATCACCGCTTTCGTTCAGCGTCGCCTTGATGAACTCGATCGTGAAGCGAGGCTGAATGGCGATCAATGCGGCGTTCGCTGCGCGTATTGCTTCAAGTCCGCACATCGCTTCACCGGATTTCTTGAACAGCACGGCACCCGGTTCGTACAGTCCCACGCAGGTATCGAGATCGCCCGTATGCAACGCATCGATGAGAATGCGGCCGCAGTCTTGCGGAGTATGCGCAGCGCGCTGGGTGGAAGAGGCAGTGTTGTCGTCGGGCATGGCATCTCCTTTGTCATGGTATGAAGTTATACCGCCACTATAATGGCTGCGTCATGACCGATGCAGCCAAGTCCACGAAGATTTTTTACGATGCCGGCAATGCCGTTGCGCATGCCGATCCGTCGGCCGATTCGCCGCGGCATTTCGTTTTGATGATCGAAGGACAAAAGGCCGGCTTCATCGAGTACAGCCTGTACGGCATGACGGCTATCGTGACGCATACCGAAATACACAGCCGTTACGGCAATCAAGGCCTCGGTACCGAATTGGCGTCGGAGGCGGTACGCTTTTTTGCCAGCCAAGGCTGGCAAGTGGTGCCGGTATGCGGCTTCTTCGCGCGCCATCTGCGATCGCATCCTGAACATGCCGCCGTGGCCACGCCGGCCAGCCGCCGTATCTTCGAGCTCTAGATCCAGGCTTTAGATTCGAGCTTTAGAGAGTGCGCAAATAAAAATTTCTTTGCGGCACACTGGAACCAAGACGGACTTCAGGCGATCTTGTTCCTATGCTAATGTCAATATGCGATGGTTTTCGTCGCTCACTGAGGGACCGCATGATTTCTTCTCCCGCTTCTTCCCCTGCTTCCCACGGTAGCGATCCGTTCACGGAGGCACTATTCGATCTGCCCTGCCTAGCACTGCGCTGCGGCGACAGCACCGCGGCGATTGCACAACAGGGTGCGCAAGTATTGTCGTGGCGCGACGCGCATGGTCGCGAACGCCTGTACCTGTCGCCGGAGACCGGCGGCGCGAAGCGCGATGCCGTCATTACCTCCGCGACCATGCCGCCGGCGATACGCGGTGGAATGCCAGTCTGCTTTCCGCAGTTTTCAGGAAGAGGGCCTTTGCCGAAACATGGTTTCGCACGAGCAATGCGCTGGACTGCCGATGAAGTGTCGGGCCACAGCTTCCCCGCGCAGAACAGCGTTGCCAGCTTTACCTTGCACGATGACAACTGCACGCAAGTCATCTGGCCGGAAGCGTTCCTGGCACAACTCCAAGTGTTGTTGGAACCCGATCGCCTATGTGTCACGTTGACACTCACCAACCGCGGCAATACGCCATGGTCGTTCACCGGTGCACTGCATACCTATCTGCGCGTGCGCGATATTGGCCACACTGCGCTCTCCGGTTTGCAGGACACGCGCTACCAGGATGCGACGAATAATAATCAGGAAGTTCTCGAGCGCGAGCCGCTGATCAAGGTCAGCGGCGAGATCGACCGCGTCTACCTGTCGCCGCCGAAATCACTGCAGTTGATCGAGGACGGCAGACCTACGCTGCGTATCGAGCAGACCGGCTTTGAAGATACCGTGGTGTGGAACCCGGGGCCGGTGCTGATTCGCAGTCTGAAGGATTTCCCCGATGAAGACTGGCGGCACATGCTGTGCGTGGAAGCCGCATGCGCCGCCAAGCCGGTCCTGTTGCAGCCGGGATCGACCTGGGTCGGCAGCCAGATTCTGCACGCGGTGTAAGGTGAATCGATGCGCGCGGACCGCAGCAACATGAGCACGCACCCCGATTTTTCGGGAGACGTGTCGCGCGTCGTCAAGAAAAAGGTCCACACGCATTACGACAATCTGAAAACTGCACGCAATGCGCCGGACGAAGTGATTCGTGCAGCCTACCGTGCCTTGTCGCAGAAATACCATCCGGATAAGAATCCGCGTCCGGACGCCGCGCGCATCATGGCAATTCTCAATACGTCCTATGCCGTTCTCTCCGATGAAGTGCAGCGGCGGCGCCATGATGAATGGATCGCGGAACAGGAGGGGACGCTGCCCGACCCGATGCGCTTGTACTTCGTCCGCGAGCGCGAAAGCCGTAGTGCTGCGCCCGTGCCGGATGAGACGCCCCTGTATGCCACCGCATATAGCCGCGTCGAGGTACTCGATGATGGTCCGTTCTGGCGCAACTGGCGTTTCGATACACCTCATCAACTCGCGCTGCTGCTTTGCGGCGTGCTCGCAATGACCGTGCTGATGCTGTCGCTGTTGCAGGACAGCCGCCATTCGCCGTTGTCCTCGCTGATGCTCATGCCCGGCCGTAGTGCACCGCACGGTGCGATCCCCGTCAGGCCGGGCGAAGGAGGGGACGCGGGGGCGAAGTATGCCGGCGGTAACATGTTGGCGCCTTTCAAGGTCGTGACGTCTTCGCCGGCAAAGATACGCTTCGGCCTCGGTCCAGACGGCAAGCCCTGGCCCACCGGGCCGCGCCTGTATCGCGACAACGGTTTGTCGCGCACCGGCTTATCCACGCTGATCATCGATAACTCGCACAACCCGCATCCGGTATTCGTCAAGATCGGCCTCGATGCACGGCCGGGCGATAGCGAACTCTATATTCCGCGGCATCGTCTGTTTTCACTGGAGAACCTGATGCCAGGCACATACCGCGTGAAGTATCGCGACTTGCAGACCGGCATGGCGGCACAGTCGAATCCGATGCCTCTCGGTGATGTGACTGGCACGAGCTCCGAGCCGCCCGGCGTGGTGTCGATTGCGCTGCGCGCGGTACCGGCGGACAGCCGCGAATTCACCGCCATTCCCGAGAGCCAGTTCTGAAAAATCCGGAAGCAGCGGCCGCGCAACTTGTGCATGAGCGCGCCAGTCCAAATGCATTTCGCATCACGTATTTTTGAATCGAAAGAAAGCCGGCCATGGACAGTTTGACCCTGCAAGTATTGACTGCGGTGCAGCAGTGGAGCGAAGAAGGGCGGCGGCTCGTGCTCGTCACGGTCGCGCGCACCTGGGGTTCCGCGCCGCGTCCGCCTGGCGCCTGGCTGGCGTTGCGTGACGACGGCGTGCTGCAGGGATCGGTCTCGGGCGGTTGCATCGAGGACGATCTGGTCGAACGCATGCGCAATGGCGAAATGAGCGGCGCGCAACCTTTCGTGCTGCGTTATGGCGTCAGCACGGAAGACGCCGCGCGATTCGGTCTGCCTTGTGGCGGCACGCTGGAATTGGTGGTTGAGCCGCGGCCCGATGTGGTGCAGCTGCTCGCCGTCAGCCGGCGCATGAAGGCCGGCCAGCTGATACTGCGTACGGTGGACGTCAACAGCGGCGCTGTTCAATATCAGGATGGGCAGCGCGGTGATGCGGTGCAATGGCTGGACGGCCGGCTGACCACGGTGTACGGTCCGCGCTGGCGCCTGATTTTGATCGGTGCCGGCCAGGTGTCGCGGTATGTGGCCGAGATGGCGCTTGCGCTGGATTACGAAGTGGTAGTGTGCGAGCCGCGCGAAACCTATCGTCGCGAGTGGCACGTGCCGGGGACCGTGTTGCTGGGGGATATGCCGGACGATGCCGTACTGGCACTGGCGCCCGATCCCAATACGGCGATCGTCGCTTTGACGCATGATCCGAAGCTGGACGATCTGGCGCTGCTGGAGGCGCTGAAGTCAGCAGCCTTTTATGTTGGTGTGCTGGGTTCGCCGCGCAACGCTGCACAGCGGCGCGCGCGCCTGCAGGAATATTTCGATGTGTCGGACGAAGAGATCGCGCGGCTGCACGGCCCGGTCGGCCTGTCCATCGGCAGCCGTACGCCGCCAGAGATCGCTGTGGCGATTCTCGCCGAACTGACTGCCATCAAGAACGGCGCGATTGGCACGCACAAGGAAGGCGCGCATCCGCAAGCGGTGGCGCCGCACGCAGACGCAATACGCTAAAGGAAGTACAAAGACTCAGGCATCGTATCCGCGGAAGACTGCGCATTGGCGGAACGCTTGCTCGGACAGCGGAATCTGTTTGCCGCGGCAGTACTTCGCAGTCAGCTTCAGCAGCTCCTTGATGTCGCGCCCGCTGGCTTGCGGGAAAATTTCGGTCAGACGCACCACCAGTTCCTCCGGCAGATCGGCATTGAACTGTTCGGCCAGCGAACGCCACAGGCGCGCTGCATCTTCCTTCGGCGGTACTTCGTACTTGATCGTCGCGATGCAGCGGGACAGGATCGCGTCGTCCACGTCGTCGATGCGGTTCGTCGTCATGAACAGCAGACCGTTGAAGTACTCCAGCGTGCGCAGGAACTCGGCCACGATCGCATTGTGTTCGAGGTCGTTGTCGCGGCAGCGGATGTAGACGTCCGCTTCGTCCAGCAACAGGATCGCGTCCCAGCGTGCCGCGCGGCGCAGGATGCCGGACAGATTGCTCTCGACTGACGCTGCAGTGGTGCCGAGCTGACCCGAGTGCACGCGGTACAAGGGCTTGCCGACGACTTCCGAATACACTTCGGCCGTCAGCGTCTTGCCGAGACCCGGCGCGCCCTTGCACAGGATGGTGGTGCCGCCGGATTTGCCGGGCACGAAATCCTGCATCAGGATGTTCATGTCCGACGTGAGAATGTCGATCAGGTCGCGATGGTGATCGGGCAAGATCAGCTTCTCGCGCAGCTCGGGGCGGTACTGGTATTCCGTCATGTTCTGCACGTGCACCCAGATGTTCTGGTGCCATTCCAGATGGAACATGTGCACGTAGCAGTGCAGCGGGATGCGCTCGAAGCTGTCGGGCATGCCGGCATCGCGCCAGAATTCGGGATCGGCCGTCATTTCGAAACGGCGCTGCAGATCTTCCTCGTCGTTAATGCAGCGCGCGGTGACGCCTTCGGTCATCTTCACCATCTCCGGATTTCCCTTGCCGTCGATGATGAACGCCGATTTGCTGCAGATGAATTGCTTGCCGAACTGCGGCTGCATTTTCAGGAAACGCTTTGCGTGCGATTCGTATTCCTGCTTGAACTCCGCGCATTCCTTGAAGTAGCCAAACTCGGCCAGCAATTCGGGAATCGTGCGGTTGACAATGTCGTGCCGGTTGATCACGATCGCATTCGTCATGCCGGAACGACGCATGTGATGGTCGGTCGCTTCGTTGTTTGCCGATTGCATCGTGTTGGCAAGCAAGTCGATCACGACATACGGCATGCCTTGGTCCGGTACGACATGGCGCAGGCGATGTACCAACCACGGCAGCAGCACGCCGTCCTTGTTGCGGCGGTACAGCCAGCCGTCAATCACATCGCGCGAAAGATAGGCATACAGACCCGGCACCAGGTGATCGAGGCTGGGAATCGAGCGCGCTTGCGGCGCATTGTAGATATTGTCGAGCGCGAGCATCTGGAACATCAACGCGCGCTCGTTCTGCGACTTGCTGAGCGAATACAGGGTATTGAGTGCCTTTGCGTCGAACAGCTTGCTCGATACGATCATGTTGCCGTGGCACACACCGTGTTCGGCCAACCGCTTGGCCAGCGGCGATTCGGATTCGATCATCTCCAGCAAGACATGGATCAGAGATTCCGGTATTTCAAAGTCCATCACAACTCCTGTCGGTTGCCACAGCGGATAGCGGCGCGCTGGCTGGCCGCGCATCGTTCGCATCATCTAGCCAGCATGGCGTTGCATCGTCAAAAGAAAACGGCCTCCATTTCGGAAGCCGCTGATACCGTCGGGAAAAGAGAAATCA
>DATAHI010000074.1:0-3022 GCA_036263255.1 Oxalicibacterium sp.
TGCCGAACGCCTGCCGCGCGGCAAGGGATATCGCTCGCGCTTCATTCCACTTGAACTCGCCACGGGCCTGTCGCCGGAACAACAGGCGCGCGCAATCAATGCGGCAATGGAAGAAGTGATCGCACAATGCCCGGCGCAATATTTCTGGAGCTACAACCGCTACAAGAAACCGAAAGGCGTCGAATCACCCGAAGCAAGAGGAGCCGCTTCATGATCATGCGCCTGCTGGTGCTGCTGATGTGGCTGCTGCACTGGTTGCCGCTGCCGGTGATCGGCCGGCTCGGCGTCCTCATCGGCAAGCTGTTGTTCGCCACCAAGAAGAAGCGCCGCAATATCACACTGACCAATCTGCGACTGTGCTTTCCGCTATGGAGCGAAGCGCAGCGCCACGCGGTCGCGAAGCAGCATTTCGAGAATTACGCACGCAGCGTGCTCGAACGCAGCATTCTATGGTGGGCATCGGAGGCGCGGCTGAAGCGCCTGATCCAGGTCGAACCGCGCGTGCCGCTGGATCAGATTGCGGCCCGACCGACCATTCTGCTGTGTCCGCATTTCGTCAGCCTGGACGTGGCCGGCGTCGCCGTCATGCTGGAATCCTCGCTCTGCTCGATCTATACCAAGCAATTGAACGAAGTGTTCGACAAGGTACTGCGCAAAGGGCGATCGCGTTTTCGCCCCGTCAAGCTGTTCTCGCGCGCGGAAGGCGTCAAGCCGATCATCCGGGCAATGCGTGAAGGCCTGCCCTTCTTCATGCTGCCCGACATGGATTTCGGCGCGAAGGATGCCGCCTTCGTGCCTTTTTTCGGTATCCCGGCAGCGACGCTCACGGCACCGGCACGCATCGCCGCCGCGACGGGGGCGCAGGTGATCCCCGTGGTCGCCACCTATCTGCCGCGCTATCGCGGCTGGACTGTGCGCTTTTATCCGGCGTGGGAAGATTATCCGGGCGAGGACATGGTTGAAGCGACGCGCCGCATGAACGCATTCATCGAAGCGCGTGCGCTTGAAACGCCGGCCGAATACTTCTGGACCCACAAACGCTTCAAGACGCGCCCCGAAGGCGAGCCTGGCTTCTACAGTCAGCGTGAGATCGACGACGAGCCGGCGTTCTGAACATGTCCGCGTCGCCGCGCATGCGCGCCGCTATAATCGCAACATGAAACTGAAATTCACGAAAATGCATGGCGCCGGCAATGATTTCATTGTCATCGACGCCATCCACCAGCCGGTCGACTTCACACCTGAACAGTGGCGCAGACTGGCGGATCGCCGCTTTGGCATTGGCGCCGATCAGATTTTGGTGGTGGACAAGGCGCACGGCGATGGAATCGATTTCCGTTATCGCATCTATAACGCCGACGGGGGCGAAGTGGAGCAATGCGGCAATGGCGCGCGCGCCTTCGTGCGTTTCGTCACAGAAAAACATCTGACCGACAAATCGGCGATCAAGGTTGAGACCTTGTCCGGCGTCATCGAACCGCGCTTGGAGGCCGATGGCCAGATCACGGTTGACATGGGTGCTCCGATCCTGGCGCCGGAAGATGTTCCTTTCGACACCTCCGGCCTGCTTGGCAAAGTGGAGGAGCAGGACACGCTGTGGCCGCTGGACGTGAAAGGCGAAACGAGCTGGATTTCGGTGGTCTCGATGGGCAATCCGCACGCGGTGCAACTCGTCTCTAATGTCGACAGCGCCCCGGTCGAGGCGCACGGCTTTTTGATCGAACGGCATCGCCGTTTTCCGAAGCGCGTCAACGCCGGCTTCATGCAGGTGCTGGACCGTCACCACATCCGTCTGCGCGTATTCGAGCGCGGCGCCGGGGAAACGCTGGCCTGCGGAACCGGCGCCTGCGCTGCAGTCGTGGCCGGCATCCGGCGAGGCCTGCTCGATACGCCGGTCAAGGTCGAAACACGCGGCGGCGAGCTGACAATCGCCTGGTCTGGCGAAGGCGCTTCAGTCTTGATGAGCGGCCCCGCCGTCACGGTATTCGAGGGCGAAATCGATATTTGAGGCAGCGCTGCTGCTTCGCCTTGTCTCGTTGCGCTTCTTTGTAGTTACAATCACGACGCGTCACCATCCACCTTTCCATACAGATCAAGATGACTTCTCCACTGGACTCCAACACCGTTGCCGACTACCTGTTGAACCATCCGCATTTCTTTGAAGAGCATGCGGAAGTCCTCGGCCAGGTGCGCCTGTCCAGTCCCCTCGGCGGCCGCACGCTGTCGCTGCAGGAGCGTCAGATGGATGTGATGCGCGACAAGCTGAAAATCATGGAACTGCGTCTGGCGGAGCTGATCCGCATCGGCCAGGAAAACGACAGCATCACGCACAAGTTTCAGGAATGGACGCGGGCACTGCTGCTGGCGCGCAACGATGTCGACTTGCCGCACACACTGACCACCGGCCTGCAGGATGTCTTCAAGGTACCGCATGCAACCTTGCGCTTGTGGGGCGTGGCCGAGGAATATGCGCACACCTGGTTCGCAGCGCCGGTATCGGAAGATTCCCGGCTGTTTTCCGGCAGCCTGACTGCGCCCTTCTGCGGAAGCAACAACGATTTCGAAGCCGCGTCCTGGCTGGAAGATGCGCCGTCCATCCAGTCGGTCGCGCTGGTGCCGCTGCGCCGCGAGGACACGCAGGAAGCCTTCGGCTTATTGGTGCTCGGCTCGCCGGACGCCAGCCGCTTCACTTCCGACATGGCGACCGACTTCCTCGACAATATCGGCCGCACTGCGAGTGCCGCCCTATCCTGCCTGCTGGACTGACAGAACGATGAAAACCGATATGGAGCAGGCCCCGCCTGAGGACCATATCGGCGCCTGGCTCGACAGCCTGAAGGCCGAGCGCCAGCTCGCGAAACTGACTGTCGAGCATTACGGTCGCGATCTACGCGAGCTCGCGGCGCTGGCGCGCGAATCTGGCGTCGCGATCCTCGCACTCAACCACTTCCACATCCGCAAGTTCGCTGCGCAGTTGCATGCGCGCGGTGCGAATGCACGTTCGATTGCGCGCAAGCTCTCG
>DATAHI010000075.1:0-2435 GCA_036263255.1 Oxalicibacterium sp.
CGCCATCACGCCCAGCGCAATGCCCGATACGGAAATCAGCGAAATGAAGGAAATAAAACTGCTGCGGCTGCTTCGCCTGCCGGCACGCGTGTAGCGGATGCCGACCAGCCATTCGAACGATAGATTTTTGACGATGCTCAAAGGATGCTCCTGGATGCAGCCCTGCAGTTTGCCATATCTTGAGGTAAGCCAGCAAAGCACCACGCGGCGCTGACCGGTTTTCAATTTTTCTCCTCAGCCAACGACAACAAGCGTCACCTGGCATCACATCGCCCGTATCCGCTCACCGGACAGCCATCATGCCGCCGCTTGCTACAATCGCGGCATGACGCAACTTGATCTCTTTCTCCCGTTCGGCCTGCCACCGCCGGAAATGGCGCGCGACCTGCTGCGCGAGCTGAAAATGCCTGCGCTCGCCATGCTGCTTGCACGCGCAACGCGCATTGAACATCAAACGACCGACGATTTTTCCCGCGCACTGCCGCATGAAATCCGGCTGGCGCACTTGCTCGGGCTGCCGGATCGCGGCATGGAATCCAGCCCTGCCATCGCCACGGCGATGATGCGGCGTTTCGACCTGTCAGGTGCAGAAGGCACCTGGTTTATGTTGCAGCCTGTTCATCTGCACATTGCGCAGGATCACCTGGTACTGACCGATCCGCGCCAGCTTGCCTTGTCGGAAGAAGAAGCGCGCGCATTGTTTTCCGCTGTGCAGCCGCTGTTCGACGAGTACGGCCATACGCTGCTGTTCGGCGATGCGTCTACCTGGTTTCTGCGTGCCAACGCCTGGGCTGATTTGCAGACTTCCACTCCGGATGCAGCCAGCGGCCACAACGTTGATATCTGGATGCCGAAGGGGAAGCACGAGCGCGACTGGCGCCGACTGCAGAATGAGGTACAGATGCACTGGCATACGCATGCCGTCAATGAAGCGCGCGAAATGAGCGGTCGCAAGGTCGTGAATTCAATCTGGCTGTGGGGCGGCGCACCGGCGTCAGCAAGCGCAGGCAGCGATAACGGCAAGACGAACGTTACCGGCTTCACTCTGCCCGGCAGCATCGATCCTTATGCGATGTCCCTGGAACATGCCGTACCGGTTACGTCGGTAGACGACATCGTACGGGCGGCACCGCGGCATGGCGTATTGATCCTCGACGAACTGACCGGCCTCGCGCTCGGCAACGCGTGGGCGGAATGGTTGGCCACCATGGGGCACTACGAAGCCATCTGGTTTGCCCCGCTACTGGCTGCGCTACGGAATGGCGATCTCGACCGCCTGACGATTACGGTGAGCCACGATCACGCTTTGGCGACTTACGCCGCCGGCAAGTCGTCTCTACGCAAGTTCTGGCGCAAACCTTCACTCGTTCCTCTCGCCGCATGACTCGTATCGCCACGCGCAGTTACAGCATCCGCGATGCAGAATATCTGCGCCAGCGCGGCGTGCATCCGGTCATGGCGCGGCTGTATGCGGCACGCGGCCTTACCGATCCGCAGGATTTGAACTGCGAATTGAGCGCGCTGCTGCCGCCGCCGGGTCTGCTGCATATCGATGCAGCCGCGCGCTTCCTGGCCGGCGCCATCGCGGAGCGAAAGAAACTCGTGATCATCGCAGACTACGATTGCGACGGCGCCACTGCCTGCGCAGTCGCCTTGCGCGGTCTGCGCATGATGGGTGCGATCGTCGACTACATCGTGCCGAACCGTTTTGAATACGGTTACGGCCTCACGCCGGAGATCGTTGCGCTGGCGGCGGAACAGAAATCGCCGGATGTCATCATCACGGTCGACAATGGCATCGCCAGCATTGCGGGTGTCGAGGAGGCCAACCGGCGCGGCATCGAGGTCGTGATTACGGATCACCATTTGCCGGGCGATGCGCTGCCGCCTGCGCGCGTGATCGTCAATCCAAACCAGCCCGACTGTGGCTTTCCGAGCAAGAATCTGGCGGGCGTCGGCGTCATGTTTTATGTACTGCTCGCTCTGCGGGCTGAAATGCGCCAGCGCGGTATTTTCGACGCGCAAAATCAGCCGCGCCTCGATGCGCTGCTGGACTTGGTCGCACTCGGCACGGTCGCCGACGTCGTGAAACTGGACGGCAACAACCGCATCCTGGTCGCACAAGGTTTGAAGCGTATGCGCGCCGGGCGCATGCATGCCGGCGTTGCCGCATTGTTTCGCGCCGCAGGACGCGAAGCGCGTCGCGCCTCGCCCTTCGATCTAGGCTTTGCATTAGGGCCGCGGCTCAATGCAGCGGGTCGCTTGTCCGACATGTCGCTCGGCATCGAATGCCTGACGACCGACGACGAGGGCCGCGCCTGGGCGATTGCGCAACAGCTCGATGAAATCAATCGCGAGCGCCGCACGATCGAAGCCGGCATGCAAGAAACCGCGCTGCTGCTGCTCGACAGCTACGACCCGCAGGACAAAACCAC
>DATAHI010000076.1:0-4897 GCA_036263255.1 Oxalicibacterium sp.
TTCAGGTCTCGTTCGTCGACCGGAATTTCGAGATGTGAATCCGCCTTGACAAAGCCATGTCCGGGAAAATGCTTCCCGCAGTTCAGCATACCGGCCAAGGCAAGCCCATGATTGAGGCTCTTTGCAAGCAGGGTGACGACGCGTGGATCACGATGAAAGGCACGATTGCCGATCACGCCCGATTCGCCGTAATCGAGATCGAGCACCGGCGTGAATGACAAATCGACGCCGCACGCACGCAACTCGGTCGCCAGTACATAGCCGACATCGGTTGCCGCCTTGGTTGCGGCCAGCACATCTCTGTCCCACAGTTCGCCCACTTTGCGCATTGCAGGCAGATGCGTGAAGCCGTCGGTCTTGAAACGCTGCACGCGGCCGCCTTCGTGATCGACCGCGATCGCGATGCCGGGGCGCGCTGCGTGGATCGCGGCGGTCAGCGAGATCAATTGCTCGCGATTCTGGAAGTTACGCGCGAACAGAATCACACCGCCCGTCAGTGGATGCCGGATGCGGCGGATGTCTTCATCGTCCAGGCTCGTTCCGACCACGTCCAGCATGACGGGACCCAAGGGTGCTGCACTCATGTTTTCTCCACTATGACAAATGCGACCGCGTAATCGGTTTCATCGGTAATTGAAACCTGCGCAGTCAATCCGTTTTCCAGCATGAAGGCTTGCAGTACGCCGCTCGTTTGCACTACCGGCTTGCCGCTCGGCGCGTTCAGCGTTTGCATGGCGCGCCAGGTCATCGGCATGTGCATGCCCAGGCCGATCGCCTTCGAAAAGGCTTCCTTGGCTGCGAAGCGCGTCGCGAGGAAACGCAGACCGCGCGCTTCGACCTTGGCTCTTCTGCGATGAAACCGCTCTAGTTCCTGCGGACCGAGAATGCGTTCGGCAAAACGATCGCCGTAGCGTTGCAAGGCCGCTTCGATACGATTGATCTGGATAATGTCGGTGCCAATGCCGTAGATCATTGCCGTACGCCCAGTCGCGATTGCACCATGATTGCCTTCATGTCGCGCACTGCCTTTTCCCAACCGCTGAACACTGCTTGCGCGACGATCGCATGGCCGATGTTCAGCTCGGCAATGTCGGGGATCGCGGCGATTGCCTGCACGTTTGTGTAATGCAAGCCGTGGCCGGCATTGACTTTCAAGCCGCGGCGAACGCCTTCGATGACAGCACGTTGAATGCGCTGCAATTCGTCCTGCTGCTCGCGCTCGTCATGCGCTTCGGCATAACGGCCGGTGTGCAGTTCAATTACCGGCGCACCAATTTCATTGGCAGCCTGAATCTGCATTTCGTCCGGATCGATGAACAGACTGACGCGCACGCCCTCGCCCTGCAATTGCTTCACCGCAGCCGATACCTGCACGAAGTAACGCACGACATCGAGTCCTCCCTCAGTCGTGATTTCTTCACGACGTTCCGGAACCAGGCAGACGTCCTGCGGCTTGATGCGGCAGGCGAAATCGATCATCTCCTGCGTCACCGCAGACTCCAGGTTCATGCGCGTGCGCAGCTGGGGACGGATCAATTCGACGTCCGCATCCTTGATGTGGCGGCGGTCTTCGCGCAGATGCAACGTGATCGCATCGGCGCCGGCTTCTTCCGCCAGCAATGCTGCCTTCAGCGGGTCGGGATAGGCCGTGCCGCGTGCGTTACGCAATGTGGCAACGTGATCGATGTTGACGCCGAGTTCGATCGGCTGTGACTGTGCATGCAGAAAGCTCATCTTGGTTCCGTTCAAAGCTGCAGCAGATCAATCAGGATCTGCCGGGTATTCAAAGGCGCACCATGCAGATGATGCGCGAGCAGTGAGCGCATTAGAAACTTGCTCTGCGTTTGCGTGACCGGATCGCCGTAATCCTCTTGCTCCATGTCGAGCAAGGTCTTGCCAAGCACCTCCGGCACCGTATCGGAAGCACGTGCCGGACGCGGACCGCGTTCGGGATCGACGACATAGGAACGATCGGCCAGTACCGCTTCGCCGCTCATCGTACAGATGCGCCAGTCGCCGATCACGCCGGTCTCTTTCAGCAGAGCACGCTCGAACTTGCGCAGCACGATAGCGGCAGGTTCATCATGGGCCAGTTGGTTCAGGGTCGCAACGTAATGATCGAACAGGGCGGGATGCGCGTCGTCGCGTGCCAGCATCTTGACCAGCAGTTCATTGAGATAAAAACCGCATAGCAACGCGGATTTCTCCAAGGGCAGCAAGCCTCCTATCCATTCCGCATCGATCAGCGTACGCACCTCGGCCCTGCCGCTCCAGCCAACGTTCAGAGGCTGAAAGGTTTGCAGCACGCCGCGCAGTTTGGAATGCGGCCGTTTGGCGCCTTTCGCTACCAGCGCGACGCGGCCGTGATCGCGCGAAAAGACATCGACGATCAGACTGGTTTCCTTGTAGGGATAGCTGTGCAGCACAAAGCCCGGCTGACCGACGACGCGCGTCTCCTGCTCCGCGACACGCGGACGGCGCGCGCCTTTTGCTGCAGTCTTGGGAACGTCCGCAGAAGTCGGCGCAGGCTCGTCATCCGTGGCGGGCAAAGCGGTCATCGATGCTATTCGTATCCGTATGCGCGCAAGCCGGCTTCGTTGTCGGCCCAGCCGGATTTGACCTTGACCCACACTTCGAGATACACAGGGCCGTCGAACAGGCGTTCCATGTCGAGGCGAGCCTGTGTGGAAATCTCCTTAAGCCTCGCACCCTTGTTGCCAATCACCATGGCCTTGTGCATGTCGCGCTCGACCAGGATCGCGGCGAAGACGCGGCGCAGATTCCCTTCCTGCTCGAACTTCTCGATCAGCACGGTGCTGGTGTACGGCAGTTCGTCGCCGACGAAGCGGAATACTTTCTCGCGCACGATTTCGGCCGCCAGAAATTTTTCGCTGCGATCGGTGATGTCGTCTTCTCCAAAGATCGCTTCGCCTTCCGGCAGATGTTTTTTGATTTCGCCTTCCAGACTGTCGAGCTGGAAGCGCTGTTTGGCCGACACCGGAACCACAGCGGCAAATTCATGTTTAGACGCGACGGCCTGCGCAAACTGCATCAGTGCCGCTCTATCCTTGCTGCGATCAGATTTGTTCAGCACCAAAATGCACGGCACGTTCTTCGGCAGCAGATCGATGACTTGCTGGTCGGCAGGGCCGAAAGTACCCGCTTCGACCACGTACAAAATCACATCTGCCGCGGTTAGCGTCGTGGTGACGGTGCGGTTCAGAGTCTTGTTCAGCGCGTTGGAGTGACGCGTCTGAAACCCCGGCGTATCGACATAGACAAACTGCGCATCCGCGACCGTTTGAATTCCTGTAATGCGATGGCGCGTGGTCTGCGCCTTGCGCGAAGTGATGCTTACCTTCGCGCCGATCAGCGCATTCATCAGGGTGGACTTGCCGACATTGGGACGACCGACGATGGCGATATAGCCGCAGCGGAAGCCGGGCGTGGAAGCGGATGCGGTCATGCGGTTTTACTCTGCGACGGCAGCGAAGAAGTGGCCGCCGCATCGGGTGCAGATTTGTTCGTATCGTCTTCGGCGATGAGACTTTTCTGGCCATCATCGATCGCGGCGACTTGCGTTTCTTCAGCAGACGCCTGTTTCGCTTCAGCTTTGACGACCTTGTCGGCCTTAGACGACGTCTTCGGTTTGGGTGTTTCTTCGACCACCGGCGCGTCGGGTTGTACGGTCGCAATGCCAGCCAGCTTCAACTGTGCGGTGCGTGGCTTGCTCTTGCGGCCCGCCGATGGCGTCTTGGCTAGTGCAGCTTGCACCGCTTCGAGCGCAAGCTTGGCAGCAGCCTGCTCACCAGCGCGACGACTACCGCCCGTGCCGAACACCTGGATGTCGAGCTTGGGCACCAGGCATTCGATCTCGAATTCCTGATTGTGTGCGGCGCCGTGCGTAGCGACCACGTTGTACTGCGGCAGCGCGATCTTCTTGCCTTGCAGGTATTCCTGCAGCAGCGTTTTCGCATCCTTGCCCAGCGTTTTCGGGTCGACAGTATCGAGAATCGGGATGTACAGCGCACGGATCACGTCACGCGCAACGTCGAAACCGCCATCCAGGTAGATCGCGCCAAACAGCGCTTCCAGCGTATCGGCCAGAATGGATGGACGGCGAAAACCACCGGATTTCAGTTCGCCCTCGCCCAGTCGCAGGAATTGCGAGAGCTCAAGGCGCTGCGCGATCTCATATAGCGACTGCTGCTTGACCAAATTGGCGCGCAGACGCGACAGGTCGCCTTCGTCGATCTTCGTATAGCGGTCAAACAGCAGGGAAGCAACCACGCAGTTCAGGATCGAATCGCCGAGAAATTCCAGACGCTCGTTATGCACACTGCTGTGGCTGCGGTGCGTCAAGGCCTGCTGCAGCAAGACAGCATTCTTGAATGTATGGCCCAGCCGAGTCTGCAGTAACGTTACATCCATCTTCACATCGCTCGTTCAAGGCGCCGGCTTTTTCGCCAGCCGATTCGGATTGGTTGAACCTTCGTAATCGATCAGCAGACTGACCGGGCCGACCAGGGGAATGATCTTCTGGTACGCAAAGCTGATCTCAGCGTCATCGCCATTCTTGACGATATCCAGATCTTTACCGCTGATCGAATCGATGTACCCGACTTCCGCCTGCTTGTCGAATGCCGTGCGCATTTCGGGAATCGAACCTCCATTCGCCTTCACGCTGTTAATCGCCTTCTTGATCGACAGGTATTCGGTGAAGGTCGGCGTGACTTTCATCGCCAGCACCGCGATCATGCCGACGATGACCAGCAACACGATCAAGCCGGTCAAGGATAGGCCCTTCTGATACTGCACTCCCGATGCGCGCTGTTTCATGTATTGCTCTCCCTGAACTTTATTATTGAAAGCCGCCGATACGTCGCAGGTTATTCGG
>DATAHI010000077.1:0-11607 GCA_036263255.1 Oxalicibacterium sp.
CACGCACGGCCAGCCGGCCAGCCCGACGACCCTCGGCAAGGAAATGGCGAACGTGGTGGCGCGCCTGAAGCACGCCGCTGTCCGCATCGCCGAAGTGAAAATCCTGGGCAAGATGAACGGCGCGGTCGGCAACTTCAACGCGCATCTATCCGCCTATCCGCAGACCGACTGGCAGGCTTTCTCGAAGAACGTGATCGAGCAGCGGCTCGGCCTGGTCTTCAATCCGTACACGATCCAGATCGAGCCGCACGACTACATGGCAGAACTGTTCGATGCGATTGCGCGCGCCAATACCATCCTGCTCGATCTGAACCGGGACATCTGGGGCTACATTTCGCTCGGCTATTTCAAGCAGATCACGAAGGCCGGCGAAATCGGTTCGTCGACGATGCCGCACAAGGTCAACCCGATCGACTTCGAGAATTCCGAAGGCAATCTGGGCATGGCGAACGCCGTGCTGAAGCACATGGCGGAAAAGCTGCCGGTCTCGCGCTGGCAGCGCGACCTGACCGATTCAACCGTGCTGCGCAATATCGGCGTCGGCTTCGGTTATGCGGTACTCGCTTATGACAGCTGCCTGCGCGGTTTGAACAAACTGGAAGTCAATCCGCCTCGCCTGGCTGAAGATCTCGACGAAACCTGGGAAGTGCTGGCCGAACCGGTGCAGACCGTGATGCGCCGCTACGGCATCGAAAATCCCTACGAGCAGTTGAAGGACCTGACGCGCGGCAAAGGTATTTCGAAGGACGCCTTGCAAGGATTCATCCGCGGTCTTGCGATCCCGCAGGAAGCGAAAGACCAATTGCTGGCGATGACGCCATCCAGCTACATTGGCTACGCAGCCGAACTGGCCAAGAAGATTTAAGCTTTCACCGATCCGCATCCGCTTGCCGCCGCCCGTCGTTTTGATGGCCGGCGGCAAGCTTTTTTTTATTTTGCTATATTCGCTGGACCTTATTATCAGCGAATCAGCATGCGCTCCAGCAACGACCGATACACCTTACCTGCCATCGCGCTGCATTGGCTGATCGCACTGTTGATCGTAGCGACCTTTTTGCTCGGCCTGACGATGACCAGCATTCCCGGTCTGACGCCAACCAAGCTCAAATATTTTTCCTGGCATAAGTGGATGGGCGTCACCGTTCTGGGCCTGGCCTGCCTGCGGCTGTTGTGGCGTCTGACGCACAAGGCGCCGTCGTATCCCGCCGGTATGTCCGCATGGCAGCAAAAGGCCGCACATGTCGTGCACGCGCTGCTGTACCTACTCATCTTCGCCGTACCGCTTTCGGGCTATTTCTTCAGTCTTGCATCGGGCGTACCGGTCGTTTATCTCGGCATCGTGCCGCTCCCAGTCCTGATCGCGCCTGATCCGCAGCTGAAAGCCGTTCTGCGCGAGATGCACTACGTGCTGAACATGACGCTGCTCGCTCTCGTCTGCCTGCACGTGCTGGCCGCGCTGAAGCACCAGTTCATTGACCGTGACCGTTTGTTTTCACGCATGCTCCCCTGACCTCTGAAAGGAATTCCATGTCTTCCGTTCTGCATACGAAAACCGCACGCTGGGCGGCACTCGCTGGCATCTGTATCGCCTTGCCCGTGCTGGCCGCCACGCTGAAGGCCGATCCGGGCAAAAGCAAAGTCACTGCAACCTTCAAGCAATTGAACGTGCCCGTCGAAGCAAAATTCAACAAATTCAGCGCACAAATCACCTATGACGAAGCGAAGCCGGAAACGGCGAAGGCCAACGTCGACATCGATGTCAGCAGCTTCGACCTCGGCGACCCGGACTACAACAAGGAAGTGCTGAAGAAGGAATGGTTCAATGCGGCGCAATTCCCGAAAGCCAGCTTCGTATCGAATCAAATCAAGCCGTTGGGCGCCGGCAAGCTGGATGTGACAGGCAAGCTAACGATCAAGGGCAAGAGCACCGACGTGCATTTCCCGATGACGGTGAAGAAGGAAGGCAGCAGTCAGGTATTCGATGGCGCACTGCCAATCAAGCGTCTGAGCTACAACATCGGCGAAGGCGAATGGAAGGACACCAGCACGGTGGCCGACGAAGTCACGATCAAGTTCCACATCGTCGCGGCTCCCTGAGCCCGACGCCACTTTTCCACGACAGAGGAGTATCGTATGAAAGCAACAAAACACATCACGATTGCATTGGGTAGCCTGCTGGCCGGCCTTGCAATGAGCGCCTCGGCGCAGACCTATAACATCGATCCGAACCACACCTACCCGAGTTTCGAAGCGGATCACTTCGGCATCTCTACCTGGCGCGGCAAGTTCGACAAGACGACCGGCACCGTGACGCTCGATCGCGCAGCGAAGACGGGAACGATCGACATCACGGTCGATACCAGCTCGGTGGATTTCGGCCACGCCAAGATGAACGAGCACGCACGCGGCAAGGACTTGTTCAATGTTGCGCAATACCCGACCGCTACCTTCAAGAGCAAATCGATCCGCTTCGATGGTGATCGCCCTGTCGCAGCCGACGGCGAGTTCACGCTGCTCGGTGTGACGAAGCCACTGACGCTGACCATCAACAAATTCAAGTGCATCCAGCATCCGATGCTCAAGCGTGAAGTATGTGGCGCTGACGCGTCTGCCACTTTCAACCGCGCGGATTTCGGCATGACTTACGGCCTGCCGGCTTTCTCCCCGGAAGTGAAACTCGCCATTCAGGTGGAAGCCGTCAAGGCCGAGTAATTTTGTCGAGCCACAAAAAAGCCGACGCAATGTCGGCTTTTTTTATTGCCGCAGCACGCTACGGATATCAGCTTCCACGTCCGAGCATGCCGAACTCGATCGCGCTTTTCACGTAGAACACGGAGATTTCCTCCTGCTGCAGCGTAGCCAGAAGCTTGTCGGCGACGGCTTCGTCCATCACCATCACGACTTCCAGTGGCTGATCGGCAAGCTCAAAGAAATGTGCGGAATGGAAGCGTCCGCTGCTGTCATAGCTCTCGCTTCCGGTTCTCAGCGTCGCGCTTTGCACGCCATGCCGATGCCCGCATTCGAGCAGCCATTCGGCCAGCATATTGCCCTTGTATTTGCGATCCTGCTGCGTGAAAAACGTGATCTGAAAACCCTGCATCGCTGTCTCCTTCGCTAGCGCGTCAATGTCAGCGTCACCGTCGCGATACCCAGAAAAGTCATTAGCAGGCCGCCAACCACATGCAGCGACAGCGTCGCGAACGCCCACATCATGCGCCCGGATTGCAGCAGCGTCACGACCTCGGCTGAAAAGGAGGAAAAGGTCGTCAAGCCGCCGAGAAAACCCGTCACGATGAACAGCCGCCACTCTGGCGCCAACATCGGTCGCGCGCCAAGGTAGGCAATTGCGAGACCGATCATATAGCAGCCGGCAAGATTCGCAATCAGCGTGCCGAGCGGTACCGATGCCAATACGGCATTGAATCTGGTGCCAAGCAGCCAGCGCGCGAGACAACCGATGGTACCGCCGGCGCTGATGACCAGGATGGATTTCAACATATCTGCTCCTTGTTGGCACGGCGATGTGCGAAATACAGCCATGCGGCGCTCATTATAGAGTCGTTTCCGTCAGCCAATTTCCGCTTGCAAAATCCGACATCGGCTAGCGCGCTTATCCGACTAGCAGAGCTGATGCAAGCTGCCTAGAATCGAAACACAAACGACGTAACGACAACAGCAAAGGAGACCGAAATGATCGACGAAAAAGCCAATATCCCTCGCGACGACGCCGAGGATCGCAACAAACGCACGATCGTGCACGAAACCATTCCCGGCGAACGCCAGCGGCCTTCCGCGAACAAACAGCCGCTGCCTGGTGGCAAGGAAGGCGACGGACCGGGCACGGCGCGCAGTACGGCCGACGAAGATTTGAACTGATTTTTTAAACTGATTTCCGCATAAGAAAAGAGCCGCGTCTCCATTGCCGGAGACGCGGCTCTTTTGCCTTGCCCGAAAGACCTACACGACTGCGCCGTCCGTCGTGTCCTTTTCCTTCACCGGCTTCAGCAGATCTTCGCGCTTGACGCCCAGCCACATGGCCAGTGCGGCGGCCACAAACACTGAAGAATAAATACCGAAACAGATGCCGATCGTCAGCGCCAGGGCGAAGTTGTGCAGGGTCGGACCACCGAGGAAGAACATCGACAACACCATCAACTGCGTCGAACCGTGCGTGATGATGGTGCGCGACATCGTGCTGGTGATCGCGTGATTCATCACATCTGCTACCGGCATCTTGCCATGCTTGCGATCGCGGAAGGTTTCGCGCACGCGGTCAAAGACGACCACCGATTCATTGACCGAATAGCCGAGCACCGCCAGAATTGCCGCCAGCACCGTCAGCGAGAACTCCCACTGGAAGAAGGCGAAGAAGCCGAGGATGATCACGACGTCGTGCAGGTTCGCCAGAATCGCCGAGACCGCGTATTTCCACTCGAAGCGGAATGCCAGATAGATCACGATGCCGATCACGAGCATGCCGAGCGCCATCAAACCGTCATGCGTGAGTTCATCGCCGACCTGCGGGCCAACGAATTCGACACGCTTCAACACGACGGCATTGTCCTGCGCCTTCAGCGCGCCGATCACTTGCTGACTCAGTTGGCCCGAATCGACATTCTTCTGTGCAGGAAGACGAATCAACACATCATGCGCGGTGCCGAAGCTCTGCACCTGCATGTCTGCAAAACCTAGTTTGGCGATCGCGCCGCGCACGCCTTCGACATCGGCAGGTTTCGTGTATTCGACTTCCATCACCGTGCCGCCGGTAAACTCGATCGACAGATGCAGGCCCTTGTGGAACAGGAAAAACACCGCGGCGACGAACGTCAGCGCCGAAATCACGTTGAAGATCAACGCATGGCGCATGAACGGAATATCTTTTTTAATGCGGAAAAACTCCATCGCTACCCTCTCGTTGCAAGCTGTTGCTCTTGCCTCATTGCATTTCAGCCGCCGCAGCGGCCGGCATTAGTCCTGTGTGGCCTTCCACACCTGGCCGATCGAAATCGACTGCAACTTCTTCTTGCGGCCGTACCAGAGGTTGACTGCACCGCGCGACACGACGACCGAAGAGAAGATCGAAGTGAGAATGCCGAGGCAGTGCACTACGGCAAACCCACGTACCGCGCCGGAACCGAAGATCAGCAATGCCAGGCCCGCGATCAGCGTCGTCACGTTGGAGTCAAGAATCGTGGCCCAGGCGCGCTCGAAACCCATCGCGATCGCCGTCTGCGGCCCGTGCCCCGCGCGCAGTTCCTCACGAATGCGCTCGTTGATCAGCACGTTGGCGTCGATTGCCATACCGAGCGTCAGCGCGATTGCCGCAATACCGGGCAGCGTCAGCGTCGCCTGCAGCAACGACAGCAAGGCGATCAGCATCATCACGTTGACCCCCAGCGCAAATACGCTGAAGAAGCCGAACATGCGGTAATACAGGATCATAAAGATCGTAATGCCGATGAAGCCGTACAGCGTGGAATCGAAACCCTTCTTGATATTTTCCGCACCGAGTTGCGGACCGATCGTGCGTTCCTCGATGATCTCCATCGGCGCCGCCAACGAGCCGGCGCGCAGCAGCAATGCCAGATCGCTAGCCGCTTCCGGCGTGCCCATGCCGGTGATCTGGAAGCGCGAACCGAGTTCGTCGCGAATCGTCGCCACTGTCAGCACTTCGCCCTTGCCTTTTTCAAACAGCACGATCGCCATGCCCTTGCCGACGCGCGTGCGGGTCGCATCACGCATGCGGCGACCGCCGTCACCGTTCAGATCGATCGCGACGGCCGGCTGGTGATTCTGATCGAAGGCGGCCGATGCGCTGGAAATGTATTCGCCGGTGATGATCGGATCCTTGTACAGCACGACCGGAGCACCGCGGCCGACCTTGAACAGTTCGGAGCCGAACGGAATCTCGGCCGTTTCCTCGGTGCCGCGCGTCACGCTTTCGTCGACCAGGCGCACTTCCAGCGTTGCGGTCTTGCCAATGATGTCCTTGGCGCGCGAGACGTCCTGCACGCCGGGCAATTGCACGACGATGCGATCGGCACCTTCGCGCTGGATCAGCGGCTCGGCTACACCGAGTTCATTGACGCGTTTCGATAGCGTCGTCATGTTCTGCTGTACCGCATCCTCGATGGTCTGCTTCAGCACGGTCGGCTGCAGCGTAGCGACCAGCTTCAGGTCGCTGCCGGTGCCGGCATCGGCCAGCGTCAGTTCGCGCAGCTGATCGCTCAATACATTGCGCGCCTGATCACGCGTAGCCGCATCGCGGAAGGAAATCTCGATGCTGTCGCCATTGCGCGCAATGCCACTGTGGCGCACATCCTTGTCGCGCAAAATCGCACGCGTGCTGCTCAGCAGACCGGTGATGCGCTTGTTCATCACGGCCTTGGTATCCACCTGCATCAGGAAGTGCACGCCGCCGCGCAAGTCGAGGCCCAAATACATCGGATGCGCGCCAATGCTCTGCAGCCAGCCCGGCGTATTCGGCAACAGGTTGAACGCGACCAGATAGGTCGGATCGCTCGGATCGGCGTTCAAGCCCTTTTCCAGCACGCCCTTAGCCTTGAACTGCACATCCGTGTTCGGGAAGCGCACGCGAACCGTACCCTGCGTGCCGATGGTTTCATACAGAATGCCATCCGCCTGCAAACCGTTTTTCTTCAGTACATCTTCGACCTGCGTCATCAGCGAGCTGTCGACCTTCACGGTCGCCTTCGCGCTGCTGATCTGCACCGCTGGCGATTCGCCAAAAAAATTGGGCAGCGTGTACAGCACGCCCAGCAGCAAGGCGACGATGATCGTGGCGTACTTCCAGAGTGGATAGCGATTCATAGTGGATTCGGTGGCGGTGAAACGTGAAGAGGGCCGCTGTACTCGTCAGTACGCGGCCCCTGTCTTACAGCGACTTGATGGTGCCCTTCGGCAGCAGCGTCGTGATCGCGCTCTTCTGGACGACGACTTCGGTGCCATCGGCTACTTCGACCGACACATACACGTCGGACACCTTGGTCACCTTGCCCAGCATACCGCCGGAAGTGACGACTTCATCGCCGCGCGACACCGCTTCGATCATTGCCTTGTGTTCCTTCTGACGTTTCATCTGCGGACGGATCATCAGGAAATACAGCGCGATGAACATCACGACGATCGGCAGGAACTGGCCGAATTGGCCGAACATTCCGGCGGCGCCGCTGGCGGCGGCTTCTTGTGCGTAGGCGTTGGAAATAAACACGGTGTGCTCCAGTGATAGTTATGTTAAAAAAACAGTCGGCTATTTTAGCACCTGAAAATTTCCGTCCGGCAGGCAGAACCTGCCGATAGCAATGCCAGGTGCCGCGTCTAGGTGCCCCGCGCCCGATCTTCGTGGAACTGGCGCACGAAAACGGCGAAGCGCCCCTCCTCGATCGCCGCGCGCATCTGCTTCATCAGGTCGAGGTAATAATGCAAGTTGTGGATGGTGTTCAGACGCGCACCCAGAATTTCGCCGGTGCGATGCAGGTGGTGCAGGTAGGCACGCGAAAAGTTGCGGCAGGCATAACAGCCGCAGGTCTCATCCAGCGGCTTCTTGTCGTCCTTGTAGCGGGCGTTCTTGATCTTGATGTCGCCGAAGCGCGTGAACAGCCAGCCGTTGCGCGCATTGCGCGTCGGCATCACGCAATCGAACATGTCGATGCCATTGGCAACGCCGGCCACCAGGTCTTCCGGCGTGCCGACGCCCATCAAATAATGCGGCTTGCCGGCCGGCAGGCGTGGGCCGACGTGCTGCAGGATACGCATCATGTCTTCCTTCGGCTCACCGACCGACAGGCCGCCGATCGCGACGCCGTGAAAACCGATCTCTTCGAGGCCGGCCAGCGATTCGTCACGCAGATGTTCGAACATGCCACCCTGTACGATGCCGAACAGCGCGTTCGGATTTTCCTCGCGATTGAATTCGTCGATCGAGCGTTTGGCCCATCGCAGCGACATGCGCATTGACTTCGCCGCTTCGTCCGCAGTCGCGGGGCGACCGTCGATTTCGTAGGGCGTGCATTCGTCGAACTGCATCACGATGTCGGAATTCAGCACGCGCTGGATCTGCATCGAGACTTCCGGCGACAGGAACAGCTTGTCGCCGTTGATCGGCGAAGCGAAATGCACGCCTTCCTCGGTGATCTTGCGCATTTCGCCCAATGAGAAGACCTGAAAGCCGCCGGAATCGGTCAGGATGGGCTTGTCCCAGCCCATGAATCCATGCAGGCCGCCGAACTGCGCGACGATCTCGTTGCCCGGCCGCAGCCACAGGTGAAAGGTATTGCCGAGGATGATCTGCGCATCGATCTCCTTCAGTTCCAGCGGCGACATCGCCTTGACGGAACCATAGGTGCCGACCGGCATGAAGATCGGCGTTTCGATGACGCCGTGATTCAGCGTCAGGCGACCGCGGCGCGCATGCCCGTCGGTCTTGATGAGTTCATATTTCAACATGGGCTTTCCGCCTTGGATTCAGCCGGTTTGATCGTCGTCAGGAACATTGCATCGCCGTAGCTGAAGAAGCGGTAGCGCTGCGCAATGGCATGCCGATACGCGGCGCGTATCGTGTCGTAGCCGGCCAAGGCCGATACCAGCATCAGCAGCGTCGACTTCGGCAAATGGAAATTGGTGATCAGCCGTGTCACAGTCTTGAAAGTGTAGCCCGGCGTAATGAAGAGCTGCGTGTCGTCGCTGCCTGCCCGCAATGTGCCGCTCTGCGAGGCCGATTCCAATGCACGTAGGCTGGTCGTACCGACCGCGATCACGTCGCGGCCTGATGCCTGCGCAGCCCTCACTGCATCGACCGTTTCCTTTGGAATCGTGTACCACTCGCTGTGCATCTTGTGTTCGGCCAGATTTTCATTGCGCACCGGCTGGAAGGTACCGGCGCCGACGTGCAGCGTGACGTAGGCGAAATTCACGCCTTTCGCTTTCAGCTTCGCCAGCAGCGCTTCGTCGAAATGCAGGCCGGCGGTCGGCGCCGCGACCGCGCCCGGATTCTTCGCATAAACGGTCTGGTAGCGCGTCTCGTCGTGAGCGTCGGCATCGTGCTCGATGTAGGGCGGCAGCGGCAGGCGGCCATGCGCTTCAATCAGTTCAAATACATCACCGGGGAACTGCAGTTCATAGAACTCGCCGGCGCGCTGCCCGACGATCACGTCGAAAGCATCCGCCAGACGAATTTTCATGCCCGGCGTCGGCGATTTCGATGCACGTATCTGCGCATGTACGTTGCGTGCGTCCAGCACGCGCTCCACCATCACTTCGACCTTGCCGCCGGTTTCCTTGACGCCGAAGAAGCGCGCCTTCAGCACGCGTGTGTCGTTGAACACCAGCAGGTCGCCCGACTGCAACAACTCGGCGATATCGGCGAAGGCGCGATCGACCAGACCGCCTTCGGGCTTTACTTGCAGCAGGCGCGAGGCGCTGCGTTCGGGCAACGGCGTCTGCGCGATCAATTCCTGCGGCAGGTCGAAATCGAAATCGGAAAGGGAATACATGCGTGACGAATATGGATGCTCGATTGGATACTTGAAGCGCCCCGGCAAGGATGCATTTGCGGCGCAGAACTGCTAAGGTTGCAAGATTGTTCAGGCGCGTCGAAGATGCACGGCGCTGTCTGCAAAACCCGCTATTTTACGCGTTGCCGCCATTTTCCGGCCCACTATGCCCGCGCCCAAGAAAAAGCCCGCCGCCAAGACTGCCAGAAAGGCAACCGCGGCGCCCAAAACCACAGCAGACAAGCTCGCCGACAAGCTGGCGCGTCTTGGACTGCGCAGCGATATCGACAAGGTGCTGCACTTGCCGCTGCGCTACGAGGACGAGACGCAAATTCTCAGCATCGAAGCGGCGGCGCGGGTATTCGGCCGCCCGGTGCAGGTCGAGGGCGTGGTGACGGCATGCGAAGTCGCGTTCCGCCCGCGCCGGCAACTGGTTGTCACGATTGCCGACGATACCAGCCAGCTGACCATGCGCTTCCTGAATTTCTACGGCAGCCAGGTGAAGCAGCTGGCCGAAGGCAACCGCGTGCGCGCGCGCGGCGAACTACGTCACGGCTTTTTTGGCGCCGAGATGGTTCATCCCGGTTACAAGATGGTGAACGAAGGCGCACCTTTGCCCACCGGTTTGACGCCGGTGTATCCGAGCGGCGAAGGCATTTCGCAAACCATTCTGCGCAAACTGATCGCTGACGCGATGACGCGCGTGGACTGGCGCGACACCCTACCGGAAACCGTGCGTGTTGCACATGACCTGATGCATTTCGAAGCAGCGGTACGCCTGCTGCACAATCCGCCGCCCGAGGTGGACGAACATGCGCTGTCGGAACGAACGCACGCAGCCTGGATACGCATGAAATTCGACGAGCTGCTTGCGCAGCAGCTCTCGATGAAACGCGCGCAGGAGGCACGCCGCGCAAAGAATGCCGCGATACTGGCACGCGCCGGCGGCTTGACACAGGCTTTCCTGAAACAACTGCCTTTCTCGCTGACTGGCGCCCAGCAACGTGTATTGGCCGAAATCCGCCACGACTTGCAGCAACCCTATCCGATGCAGCGCCTGCTGCAAGGCGACGTCGGCAGCGGCAAGACCGTGGTCGCCGCGCTCGCCGCCGCACAGGCGATCGACAGCGGCTACCAGGCAGTGCTGATGGCGCCAACCGAAATTCTGGCCGATCAGCATTTCCGCAAGATCGCGGGCTGGATGGAGCCATTGGGCGTGAACGTCGCCTGGCTGACCGGCAGCCTGAAGGCGAAAGAAAAACGCGAAGCGAAGGAGCGCATCGAGTCCGGTACCGCGCAACTGATCATCGGCACGCATGCAGTGATTCAGGACGATGTGCAGATTCCGAAACTCGGCCTGGCGATCGTCGACGAACAGCATCGCTTTGGCGTCGGTCAGCGTCTGACGCTGCGCAACAAGGGTATCGGCGACGGCAACGCGACAGTGCCGCATCAATTGATGATGTCGGCCACGCCGATTCCACGCACGCTGGCGATGACTTACTACGCCGATCTGGAGGTCTCGGTCATCGACGAACTGCCGCCCGGCCGCACGCCCATCGTCACTCGCGTGATCGATCAGAACCGGCGTGATGAAGTGGTAGCACGCGTGCACGCGGCGGCACTGGAAGGACGGCAGGCGTACTGGGTCTGTCCGCTGATCGAGGAATCGGAAGCACTTCAATTGCAGACCGCGACCGATACGCATGTCGCGTTGTCGACCGCACTGTCCGATCTGCGCGTCGGCCTGGTACACGGCCGCATGAAGCCGGCGGACAAGCAGCAGGTGATGGATGGCTTCGCGCGCGGCGATATCCACGTGCTGGTGGCCACTACCGTGATCGAAGTCGGTGTCGACGTGCCGAACGCCTCGCTGATGGTGATCGAGCATGCGGAGCGCTTCGGTCTGTCGCAGCTGCATCAGCTGCGCGGGCGCGTGGGGCGCGGCTCGGTGGCCAGCGTGTGCCTGCTGCTGTACCAGTCGCTGCTCGGTCCGGTCGCGAAGGAACGCCTGCGCATCATGCGCGAATCGACGGATGGCTTTGAAATTGCGCGGCGCGATCTTGAATTGCGCGGACCCGGCGAGTTTCTCGGC
>DATAHI010000078.1:0-2870 GCA_036263255.1 Oxalicibacterium sp.
GCGCTGCTCGCCGCCGTCGCTTTGCCTGATCCCGAGCCGGTGCCCTCCGTCGAGTACCGTTACAGCGGCCACATGTTGATCGTCGGACCAGCGCGGCGCGCGTTGGCTTGGGCGGATCGTCTGCAGGCGCAGCTGGATGTCAGCGTACTGATCACCGATCGCGATGGCGAGTTGCCCATCGAGCGCAGCTTCCCAGTATTTTCGGGAAATCAGATTCGTGTCGATGGCTGGCTGGGTGCGTTCCGCGTCGAATGGCAGCAGGACAATGCGATCGATCTGGAAATTTGCACGCGCTGCAACGCTTGCATTAATGCCTGTCCGGAAAACGCGATCGATCTTTCATACCAGATCGATGCGGCGAAATGTGCCTCGCATCGCGATTGCGTGAAGGCATGCGGTGCCATCGGGGCGATCGATTTCGATCGGATGCAGAGCTCGCGTGATGGCGCCTTCGATCTGATCATGGATCTGGGCGACACGCCTTTGCTGACGATGCATCAGCCCCCGCAGGGCTATTTCGCTCCGGGGAATGACGGCCTGCGGCAAGCGGAAGATGCGCTGAAGCTGACCCAAATGGTCGGCGAATTCACCAAGCCCAAATTCTTCGTCTACAAGGAACGACTGTGCGCGCATGGCCGCAATGGCAAGGTGGGTTGCACCGCCTGTATCGACGTTTGCTCGGCGGAAGCGGTCAGCCACCACGGCAATCAGGTCAAGGTGAACCCGAACCTCTGCGTAGGTTGCGGCGCCTGTACGACCGTCTGCCCATCAGGAGCGTTGAGCTACGCGTATCCGCCTGCGACGGATCTGGGAGCACGCGTGAAAACCATGCTCGATACCTTCGCCCGCACGGGCGGCGATCGGCCTGCGCTACTCCTGCATGATCACGAACATGGCGCGGCACTGATACAGCGGCTAGGACGAATTGCGAGAACCGGCGCGCTGCAAGGCGTTCCCGCGCAGGTGATGCCGGTGGAACTGCAGCACAGCGCTTCGACCGGCATGGACATCTGGCTGAGCGCGGTCGCCTGGGGAGCAACTCACGTTTCTGTTCTGATGACCTCGCACGATGCACCGCAGTACGTTGATGCATTGAAAACGCAGATGCAGTTTGCGCAAACGATCGTCAGCGGCCTTGGCTATGCGGGCGTGCATTTTTCGTTGATTCATACTGACGAAGCGGCGGAATTGGATGCGCGTCTTGCGGCCATCGTACCGGCGGAGATTGCGGCACAGCCGGCGCGTTTCCACATCGCGCCTGACAAGCGCAGCACGCTGGATCTGGCGCTGGATCATCTGCGCGCTCATGCGCCGCTGAAGATCGATGAAATCGCCTTGCCGGCCGGCGCGCCCTACGGCGGCATCCAAGTGAATACAGCGGCATGTACTCTGTGCATGTCCTGCGTCGGTGCCTGTCCTGAACACGCGCTGGGCGACAATCCCGCGATGCCGCAGCTGCGCCTGATCGAGCGTAATTGCGTGCAATGTGGTTTGTGCGAGGCGACGTGCCCGGAAGACGCCATCGCGCTGCAACCGCGCCTGTTGCTGAACGAGAAGGCGAAAGAGGCAGTGGTGCTGAATCAGGCGCAGCCTTTTCATTGCATACGCTGCGGCAAAGCCTTTGGCACCGCGCAGATGATCGAGAACATGCTCGGCAAGCTCGCTTCGCATGGCGCCTTCGCCGGCAATCTGGACAGACTGAAGATGTGCAGCGATTGTCGCGTCGTCGACATGATGAGCAATCCGCGCGAAGCGACGATTGTTGACCTGAAACGCCGATGAACTTTCCCTTCACTGGACCCGAATTGCTATGACCACTGTACAGAACGTCCACATCGAGCGACCGGACCAGGGAGAGGAGGCCGCGCGCGCCGACCTGTACGGCCTGCTGGCCGATCTGTTCTATGCGCCACCGTCTCAAGTTTTGATCGACCAGATCGCCGCGAGTCCAACCGAGGGGGAGGGAACACTGCAGCAGGCATGGGCTGAGTTGGTCGATGCATGTAGCAGGGCGCGGCATGAAACGGTTCGTGAAGAATACGAAACGCTTTTCATCGGCGTCGGCAAGCCGGAAGTCATCCTGTACGGCTCGTATTACCTCAGTGGCTTCATGATGGAAAAGCCGTTGGCGGAATTGCGCGCCGATCTGGCACGTCTGGGCATCGAGCGCGCCGAGGAAATCAGCGAAAGCGAAGATCACATCGCGACGCTATGCGCAGTCATGCGCTACCTGATCGAATCCGGTGACGAGTCGGATAGGCTCGCACAGCAGCAGGGTTTCTTTGCTGCGCACATGCGGAAATGGGTGGGCGATTGCTGCGAAGCGATCGAAACGCGTCCGCAGGCAGTGTTTTATCGGCCGGTTGCGCGCCTTGCACGCGCTTTTTTCGATGTGGAAGCGCTGGCGTTCGACATGCTTTAGCGCACACGGCACCAGGCCGCTCTGGCAGAAATCCTGCGAAGCGTGAAGGCAGTATTCAGAAAAGATGAAGAAAGCATGGGCTGCATATTCAAAAAAGATGTGCTAAGGTAAATGCCGAGTTGTTATAAGCATTAAAAAGCATATACATCCTTCCATCCTTCAAGGAGACGATGATGGCTGAGCAACGACCCAACAATTCGCGCCGCAGCTTTTTCAAGGGGCTCGGCCTCGTTGCTGCAGCCGGTGCTGCCGTCAAGGCGGCTCCTCCCGCAGTCTCCGCCGTCCAGGAAGCCCTCGCTTCCGACTCATCCGACGGCAAAGGCTATCGCCTGACCGATCACGTCAAAAAATACTATCGCAGCACCACAATCTGATTTCGAGGTGACGCCATGCTGTTGACTCGCAAAACCAGGGATGCCGAGCGCGCGTCCGACCGCTTTTCGTCCAG
>DATAHI010000079.1:0-2338 GCA_036263255.1 Oxalicibacterium sp.
CCGACGGCATGCTGCTGACGAGTGCGTTTGATCGCGCTGCTGGACGCTTACTCCGCAATAAAGATGTGTTCATCATAAAGCAAGAGCGCACCCAAGGGAAGGAAGCGGGGCCGCAGAAGGAGGCCGGAAATGGCGAGTTTGACATGATCGGCCGCCCCGGATGCCCGGTGGCGGCGCGATTGTTCGATACCGTTGAAAAACGACTTCGTCGTGCCGGCCGACTCATGCGCATTCACGCAGCTCCATGTACGTGGCTGCGTGCATCCCATCAGGTACTCGTAGCCGGCACGTGACCCGTAGCCTCGGCACTTCGCATCACTGCGAGCAAGCAGCGATGCCGGTTCAGCTCGATGCCAGGCCTACGGCTTCTTCATCGGGCGTGCCTTCGGTGCCGCTCTTGCGATAGCTCGCCATCAGCTCGATTGCCTTCGCATTGAAGGCCGGAATATCGTCAGGCTTCCGGCTGCTGACCCAGTTACCGTCGACCACGACTTCCTGATCCAGCCATTTGCCACCCGCGTTGCGAATGTCGTCCTGCAGCGTCGGCCAGCTCGTCATCGTGCGGCCGGCAACGAGGCCGGACGAAACGAGCAGCCAGCCACCGTGGCAGATCACCGCAATCGGCTTGCCTTGCTTTTGCATGTCTTTCACGAAGGCTTGCGCTTCCGGAATCATGCGGATCGTATCGGCATTCATCACCCCGCCGGGCAGCAACACGGCGTCGAAGACCTTCGCGTCCAGTTCCTTGAACGTCATGTCGACGTCGAAACGATCGGCCTTGGTGTCGTGCTTGAAACCTTGTACCTGTCCGGTTTTTTGCGAAGCGACTCTGGTGACGGCACCTTCACGCTCGAAGGCGGCTTTCGGTTCAGTGAATTCGGCTTGCTCGAAGCCATCGGTCACGAGAATGGCAATCTGCATGCCGCTTAATGTCGGGTTCATGGCAATCTCCTTTCGGGAATACGAAAGGGATTCGCTGCATAGTCATTAGTTCCGGCATTGCGTGTCGGACGCATACATGCGGATCAGCGCAGAGAAAAAACTGCGAGCAGGACAGCAGCGTTGGAGAACTTATTTCCCCAGGAAAAAATCGACCGCCATGCCGACCACCGGCGGATGGATGATATGCAAGCCGTTGAATTCGACGTATTGCACATCGTAACCGGCGGCCTTCAGCTTGTTGGCGTTGGCGCGGCCGGCGGTTTCGATCGGCAACTGCTCGTCGATCAATCCGTGTGCGATAAAAACCTTGGGCGCGCCTTCTTGCATGAAGATGGACATGAAGCCGCCGGAAAACGCGATCACATGGCTGGCGATGTCGCCGTTCGTGATGCCGATCGACAAGGCATAACTGGCGCCGTCCGAAAAGCCGGCGAAGCCCAGATGCTGGCGATCAATGCGGTAGTGCGAAGTGACTTCGGTCAGCGCGCGGTGCAGACGTTCCAGATCCGGGCCATTGCCGCCGATCACGATGTCCCAGGTCGGATACATCGAATGCGGCGCGAGCAGTAGAAACTTGTTGTGCTCCGCATGCTCTTCCAGGAAGGGCAATACCTTTTCCGGGAAGCCGCCGGCGCCGTGGAACATCACCAGCAGCGGAATCTCGGCATCCGGGTCCAGTCCTTGCGGCACATACAGCACCGCATCGCGCTCTTCGGCAATGCCGAGGCGATTGCGGCCGGGCGGCAGCGGTCCCTTGTCCGGTTCGGCGTGCGTGAACGAGAGGCGGCCCATCAGGGAAAGATCGAACATGGCGAGGGATCTGAAAGCGTGCGATGTGCACAAAGCGCTCTATGATGCCATCGGCCTTGCCGGTGCTCAAGCTTTGCGCGGTTGGCGGCACGGGAAGGGACGGCAATAGGGACTTCGATGCACCGGCATCGCGTCCGCAATTTCACGGACGACGAATGAGAGACGGTCGCGCAATCAGCGCATGCCGGTCAGCATGCTTCCGCGGGGATGCGGCGCGCGGCGGCATACCGCGGCATCGACGTGATAGTACAGCTCGACAATGGTGCCGGACAGGCGTTCGACATCCGCATCCGGCAGTTGATGCGCGATGTCGTACTGGCGGCTGACGTTTTCCCGCATGCCGATGACGTGGGCATCGGCGTGCAGATGTTCGAAGTCTGCGCGTACATCGTGCGGCAGTTCCTCGGGCGCCAGGTGGAGCACGTGATACACGTCATTGCCGGCCAGCCATTGCCGCTTGCTCGCGTACTGTTCGCGCAGCGCCTCTACGGCGTTCTTTAGTTTCTGGTGGGCGTAGCTCATGGCGGCGGTCGGTTTTCAGTGGACGGAAGCAACGGACTCGACCGGCGGCGTGCCGTCGAAATCG
>DATAHI010000080.1:0-6515 GCA_036263255.1 Oxalicibacterium sp.
CTCCCTGGACCGTACCAAGGGCGGGTTAGGCGTAGGGCTTGCACTGGTCAAGCAACTGGTCGAGCTTCACGGCGGGAAAATTACGGCGAGCAGCGCCGGCCGGGGTGAGGGCAGCACGTTCGAGGTCAGCTTCCCGTATCAGGAACATCTGGAACCGGCCGTCCTGGCGGCGACCAGCGAGTATCCGAAGAATACGTACCGGGTATTGCTGATCGAAGACAACCACGACGCACGCGAAATGATGTCTGCCATGCTGCTTGCGCAGGGACACACCGTGTTTCAGGCATCCGACGGCGCCGGCGGCCTGGTAGCGGCCAGCATGCATCGGCCGGAGCTCATTCTGATCGACATCGGTCTGCCGGGCATTGACGGTTATCAGGTCGCACGGCACCTCCGCGCCAATCCCGAGACGCGCGAAGCGCGGCTGATTGCATTGACCGGCTATGGTCTGGAAACGGATCGCGTGCGCGCGCTGGAAGCAGGTTTCAATCTGCATCTCGTCAAGCCGATCCAACTCGACGAGCTGAACGCGGCGATCCACTAGACGCAGGCGTGTTCCGGCCGACCTTGGATGAACGGCCCGCCAAATACTTTAAAATAGCGGGCCACTTCCGGAATTCCCTATGTCGATCTCAAGCACCCAAGAAATCATTGCCGAGCTGCGTGCCGGCCGCATGGTCATACTCGTCGACGAGGAAGATCGCGAGAACGAGGGCGACCTTGTCCTGGCCGCCGAATTCGTGACACCGGAAGCAATCAATTTCATGGCCAAGTATGGCCGCGGCCTGATTTGCCTGACCTTGTCGGAAGAGCGCTGCGAACAACTCGCGTTGCCGATGATGACGATGCGGAACGGCACTTCCTACGGTACCGCGTTCACGGTATCGATCGAGGCGGCCGAAGGCGTTACCACCGGTATTTCGGCGGCGGACCGCGCACGCACGATTCAGGTTGCAGTTGCCAAGAATGCCAAGCCGAGCGACATCGTGCAGCCGGGTCACATCTTTCCGTTGAAGGCGCAAAAGGGCGGCGTGCTGATGCGTGCCGGCCATACCGAAGCCGGTTGCGATTTCGCGGAACTCGCCGGCCTGACGCCGGCCGCCGTCATTTGCGAGATCATGAAGGACGACGGCACGATGGCGCGCCTGCCGGATCTCATCGAGTTCGCCGGGATGCACGGTTTAAAGATTGGCACCATCGCGGATTTGATTCACTATCGCAGCCAGAACGAATGCTTTGTCGAACGTGTTGGCGAGCGCATGATGGAAACCGTGCACGGTCCGTTCCAGGCGGTGCTGTACCGAGACAAGCCGAGCGGCGGTGCGCATCTGGCGCTGGTGCATGGCGACATCACGCCGGAACAGGAAACACTGGTGCGTGTACACCAACCGGTCTCTGTGCTTGATTTACTGGAAACGAAGGCGACCACGCATTCATGGAACATGGCATCGGCCATGGCTGCCATTCGTCAGGCCGAGCGCGGCGTGATGGTACTGCTGAATTGCGAGGAATCCGCCGATGAACTGTTCTCGCACTTTGCCGCATTGACCAAGCCGGATGCGCAAACGCCGCCGCGCGCGGCGCGCATGGATCTGCGAACCTACGGCATCGGCGCGCAGATTCTGAAGAGCCTGTCGGTCGGCAAGATGCGACTGTTGGCCAATCCGCGCAAAATGCCCTCGATGGCAGGTTTCGATCTGGAAGTTACCGGGTATCAGGCAACGCCGCAGAATTGAGCGGTTGTTCATTTGCTGTCCGTATTCTGCGGGCAGTTTCACATTCTGTTTAAGCGCAGCTGCGCATAAGGAAACATCATGACAGTTGGCACCTACGACGTGAATCTGGATGGCGAAGGCTTGCGCATCGGTATCGTGCAGGCGCGTTTTAACGAAGACGTGTGTCACGGCCTGCTTGCGGCGTGTCTAGCTGAACTCAAGCATCTCGGTGTGGCGGACGAAGACATCCTGCATGTAACGGTGCCGGGCGCGCTGGAAATTCCGCTGGCGCTGCAGAAGATGTCGGACACGATGCAGTTCGATGCCTTGATCGCGCTCGGCGCAGTGATTCGCGGCGAGACCTATCACTTTGAGCTCGTGTCCAACGAATCCGGTGCGGGCATCACGCGTGTCACGCTGGATGCCGGTATTCCGATTACCAATGCGGTGCTGACCACCGAGAACGACGAACAGGCGGAAGCGCGCATGGCTGAAAAGGGTACCGACGCAGCGCGCGTTGCGGTGGAGATGGCCAATCTGACGATCGCGCTGGAAGAAATGGCCGACGCCGCCGAACAGCAACAATAACGTGCCGCCGCATGTCCGCGGCATTTTTTTAACCCGACAGGTTGCGTTCCGGTGACGGAACGCTTTGCGAGCAATCCATGAACATGAAATCCGAACACGCCAACCCGAACAAGAACCGCACGCCGCGGCATCGTGCGCGTGAATTCGCGCTACAGGGTCTGTACGAATGGCTGATGAACCACGAATCGGTGCGTACCATCGAGGCCCACATTCGTCAGGCACACGGCTTCGACAAGGCCGATACCGAACACTTCAATACTCTGCTGACCGGTACGGTCAAGCAAGCGGATGAACTGCGCGCAGGCCTCGCACCGCTGATCGATCGCGAGATTTCACAGCTGTCTCCGGTCGAGCATGCCGCATTGCTGATCGGTGCCTACGAATTGAAGAACCACGTCGAGATTCCCTATAAGGTCGTCATCAACGAGGCGGTCGAGTTGACGAAATCCTTCGGCGGCATCGACGGTCACAAATATGTCAACGGCGTATTGGACAAGTTCGCTGCGCAGGCACGCAATGCCGAGGTCAACGCGCGCAAGGAATGAGTCCGGCACCAACCCGTCTTTCTTTTTGACCCATCGCCATTCTGTCTTGCCGGACCATGCAGAATGGCGTTTTCATTTGAGGAATCGATTTGTCTCCGCAGCTTTCGCAATTGGCATCGCGTCTTGACCGGATTGCCCCATTCCATGTGATGGAACTGGCGAAGATGGCTGCCGAGCTGGAACGGCAGGGACGCCATCTGATCCACATGGGCATCGGCGAACCGGATTTCACGGCGCCGCAGCCCGTCATCGATGCAGCAGCACGTGCGATGGCGGACGGCAAGCTGCAATACACATCGGCGCTAGGTTTGCCGGAATTGCGCGAGGCAATCGCCGCGCATTACCGCGATATCTATGGCGTCACAGTCGCCCCTTCCCGCATCGTCGTCACTGCCGGCGCTTCGGCTGCCTTGCTGCTTGCTTGTGCGGCGTTGGTGGAAAAGGATGCGGAAGTGCTGATGCCCGATCCCAGCTATCCCTGCAACCGACATTTCGTCGCGGCTTTTGAAGGGAAGGCGAAGCTGGTGCCAAGCGGCCCCGAGCATCGCTTCCAGCTATCGAACGAAATGGTCAATGAGCACTGGGGCGACGCGACGCGCGGCGTATTGCTCGCGTCTCCTTCGAATCCGACCGGTACGTCAATTGAGGCCGAAGAATTGCGGCGCATCGTCGCAACCGTGCGCGCAAGGCAAGGTTTCACTATCGTCGATGAGATCTATCATGGCCTGCGTTACGACGGCCCGCCGTTTTCCGCCTTGTCCTTGGGCGACGATGTCATCGTCATCAACAGCTTTTCCAAGTACTTCAATATGACCGGCTGGCGTCTCGGCTGGCTGGTGGTGCCGGAAGCACTGGTGCCGGCAATCGAAAAGCTGGCGCAGAACCTGTTCATCTGTGCCTCAAGTGTTGCGCAGCATGCGGCGCTGGCCTGTTTTGGGCCGGAAGCAAGTGCGATATATGAAGCGCGCAGGGGGGAATTCCGGCGCCGACGCGATTACATCGTGCCAGCCTTGCAGGCGTTGGGTTTCAAGGTGCCGGTGTTGCCGGACGGCGCCTTCTATGTCTATGCAGATTGCTCAGCCTTGGCTGACGACGCCGATCAGCTGACGCGTGCGATGTTGAACGATGCCGGTGTGGTGATCGTGCCCGGACTGGATTTCGGTTCGCACGCGGCACGCCAGTACGTGCGCGTCTCGTATGCGACGTCGATGGAAAATCTGGAGGAGGCCGTTGCCCGTCTAGGTGCATTCCTGGCGAAACGCAAACCTCATCCGTGACATGCATCACCAGATAGGCCAATAAAAAAGGAGCCCAAGGCTCCTTTTTCTTATGCCTTGTGGCACTTCAGATCGTCGTAGCGCTGGCTTGGCCCATCGCGTTCTTCTGCTCCACCGGTGCATCGGCCGATACCGATTTTTCGTCGATCGGTTTCGGCAGGGTTTCAACACGCGGCATCACGCGGCCTTGCATGGGAGCGAAGGCAGACACCTGTTTGCCGGCAGCTACCGCTTTCAGGCGATCGTATTCTCCCAGCACCTTGGCGCCATAACCTTCATCGCTATCCATATCGGCAGCGCCGACATAGCGCTTCAGGCCCGCTTCCACCGAGCCGCCGCTCTTGACGTATTCCTTCAGGATCATCGCGCCGACCTTGATGTTCACGACCGGGTTCAACGCGGACCGAGAGCCGCCGATTTCCTCGAATTTATCGTAGTGCACCTTCGACATCACTTGCATCAAACCCTGTGCGCCGACCGGGCTTTCAGCGAATGGATTGAAGCGCGACTCGATCGCCATCACGGCGAGGATCAGCAGCGGATCGAAATTGATGTCGCGTGCCGTTGAATAGGCGGCCGATACGAGCATGTTCGTGGCATCATTCGCGACGCGGTAGCGTTTCGACAGCCACTGGGTGACGCGCTTTTGCTGGATGTCGGTGTCCGACGCCGCAGACCGCGTGATGACCGTGATCTTGTTGTCGGCATTCGCCGGCATTGCCGCGGCGGCCTTGTCATCGAGATTTGCCAGCGGCATGTCGTCATCGGTCGGTGCAGCGGCGATCGCCGGCGTGAAAGGCGAGAGCGCCTGCAGGCGGTCGGCCAATTCCGGTTTGAAAAACATCAGCACCAGCGTTGCAATGGCGAACACACCCAGTACGGTCAACGCGTGACGGGCGGTCGACAACAGTTGACGCGCTTTCCCGCCTACGGCGACCGCACCGGCGATGCTCTGCTCGGCAGTCTGGTTGGCGATCTTGTGCATCGCCGAAGTCATACTATTAGACATGAGTACTCCTTGATTAGCGCGGCAGGTAGAGGGCTCCACGAGAGGCTCAAGTAGAACCCTGCACGTGCCGTGAATCAGCAATATCGTCTGCGGATCGCGGTGCGACTGCAGACGTCGGGTCGATTGCCTTGTTGTCCATGCACGTTCGGCATGTCGGCAAACGACTTAGGGGTGGAAACGGTTTCTCCTGAACGCGCTTCCGGATGTTATTAGCGGGACCCCTTTTCCCTTGGAACGAAGGTTTCTTTTTCGCCTGTTTTGATGTTCAAATACGGGCCTACCCTTCAAGCTGCGCGAATTGTAGGAGTGGGTTTATATCAAGTCAACACTAAAAAAACTATTTTCTATAACTTTAGAATCTTATTTTTTCTTGTCGATCTTACTAAACCCCAGACAAATCAGTAACTTGGCTCACTTCCTTCGTTTACCGAATTCGGTATTAAAAAAGCTGAAAAAACAATGAAATATTCCGATCTGCGGGACTTTATTTCTCAATTGCAACAAATGGGCGAACTTAAGCGCATAAACACGCCCGTTTCGCCGCATCTCGAGATGACAGAGATTTGCGATCGCACGTTGCGCGCTGGAGGTCCGGCTCTGCTATTCGAGCAACCGACCGGTCAAAAGATTCCCGTTCTCGGTAATCTGTTCGGTACGCCGCGTCGCGTCGCGCTCGGCATGGGCGCTTCCGACCTCGGCGAATTGCGCCGGATCGGACACGTCCTTGCAAGCCTGAAAGAACCGGAACCGCCAAAAGGGTTCAAGGATGTTTTGGGCCTTGGGACTCTAATTAAATCAGTATGGGACATGTCGCCCAAGGAGTTGCGCGCCGCGCCGTGTCAGGAGGTGGTGTGGGAAGGGCAAGATGTCGATCTGGCGCGTTTGCCGATCCAGCATTGCTGGCCGGGCGACGTTGCACCGCTGATTACGTGGGGGCTCGTCATCACCAAGGGTCCGCACAAGAAGCGCCAAAACCTTGGCATCTACCGCCAGCAGGTCATCGGCCGCAACAAGGTCATCATGCGTTGGCTCGCGCATCGTGGTGGCGCGCTCGATTTTCGCGAGCACGCCATCGTAAATAGAGGTAAGCCCTATCCGGTCGCCGTCGCCCTCGGGGCCGATCCGGCAACAATACTTGGTGCGGTAACGCCGGTTCCCGATACCTTGTCCGAGTATCAGTTCGCCGGCCTTCTGCGCGGCAGCCGTACCGAGCTCGTCAAGGCGATAGGCAGCGAACTCCGGGTTCCGGCCTCTGCCGAAATCGTGCTGGAAGGGCACATCTACCCGGACGAGTCGCATCCTTCCGGCTATGAGCACGCGCTCGAAGGACCGTACGGCGACCATACCGGCTATTACAACGAGCAGGATTATTTTCCCGTCT
>DATAHI010000081.1:0-1934 GCA_036263255.1 Oxalicibacterium sp.
CACCGGTCTTTTCATCGCGATCTTCATCACTTCACCAATTGGTTGATTTCGATGATGGGCATCAGCACCGCAAGCACGATCAGCAATACCACCACGCCCATCACGAGGATGAGCGCAGGTTCCAGCAGCCCGGCAATGGTCATCGCGCGGCGCTCCAGATCCTGTTCCTGCGTAGCCGCAGCGCGCTCGAGCATGGCCGGCAACTCGCCGGTCGCTTCGCCGGCACGGATCATGTGCAATAGCACCGGCGGGAAATAGCGGTACTCGGACAGGGCGCGCGCGAGGCTGACGCCTTCGCGCACGCTATCGGTCGCCTGTTCGACCTGCTCGCGCATCGCCGTGTTCGACAAGGTGTCTCGGCTGGTTTGCAGCGCACGCAGGATAGGCACCCCGGAAGCTGTCGTGATCGCCAGTGTGCTGGCGAAACGCGCGGTATTGAGGCTACGCTCGAAGCGGCCGTACAGCGGCGCGCTCAGCAGCCAGCGATGCCAGTTGCGGCGTGTCTGCGGATTGGCCAGCGCCCGGCGGCACAGCCAGGCGGCAGCGACCGCCAGCATGGCGACGATCCAGCCATAGCTGCGAACAAAGTTCGAGACCGACAACATCACGATGGTCAGCAGCGGCAGCTTTTGCTTGGTGTTGACGAAGACCGAGACGATCTGCGGCACCACATAGGTGAGCAGGAAAATCACGATGATGAAGGCCACCAGCGTGACGATCGCAGGATAGGTGAACGCCAGCCGCACCTTCTGCACTAGCGCATTGCGGCGTTCGAGATAATCGGCCAGCCGCACCAGTACGGTTGCCAACTGACCAGTCTCCTCGCCGGATGCGACCAGTGCGCGGTAGATGTCGGCGAAGTCGCGCGGATGATGCGACAACGCCGCCGACAGCGAGCTTCCACTGATCACCTCGGAACGGATCGCACCCAGCAGATTGCGGACATAGTTGCGTTCCGCCTGCTCCAGCAAGGCGCTCAGGGCTTGCTCAAGCGGCAATCCCGCCTGCAGCAGGCTAGCCAGCTGCCGCGTCAGCAGCCCGCGTTCAACATTGGACAAACGTTCGCCAAAACGGCGCGACCCTGTTCCTCCGCCCTCTCCTGTTTCGCGCGCATACAGCGCTTCGACGGAGAGCGGTACCAGTCCCTGCCCGCGCAGATCGCTGCGCGCGGCGCGCGCGCTATCGGCGTGCACGATGCCATGGCGCGTGTCGCCTTCATTGTCGATCGCTTCGTATTTGAATGCCGGCATGATGATTGCGATCCGCGTTGCTTATTCGGAAGTGACGCGCATCAGTTCCGCCTCGGTCGTGACGCCCTCGTCCACCAAGCGCTGCCCGTCCTCGCGCATCGTCCGCATGCCGCCCGCCTGTGCGGTAACGCGTATGTCGGCTTCCGATGCGCGATCGTGTATCTGTGCGCGGATACGTTCATCGACCTCCAGAATCTCGTAGATCCCGACGCGGCCGAGAAATCCGGTATGGCCACACTTGGGGCAACCGATCGCTTCCCATTTTTCGCCGTCGTAGATCTTGCAGGTCGGGCACAGTGTGCGGATCAGGCGCTGCGCCACTACGCCGAGCAAGGACGAGGACAGCAGAAAAGGTTCGATGCCCATATCGAGCAGACGCGTGACGGCTGCCGCTGCGTCGTTGGTATGCAGCGTTGCCAGCACCAGGTGGCCGGTCAGCGAAGCCTGCACCGCGATCTGCGCGGTTTCGAGATCGCGGATCTCGCCGATCATGATGATGTCCGGATCCTGCCGCAGAATGGCGCGCAAGGCCTTGGCGAAACTCATGTCGATGCGCGGATTCACCTGCGTCTGGCCCACGCCGGGTAATTCGTATTCGATCGGATCTTCGACCGTGAGAATGTTCGTCGTGGTCGAATTCAGCCGCGTCAGCGCGGCATACAGCGTGGTGCTCTTGCCCGAACC
>DATAHI010000082.1:0-2364 GCA_036263255.1 Oxalicibacterium sp.
CTCGAAGGTATCGGGAGACACAACTTTGGTGATCTCGGAAATTTGCGCAACGTCCAGCTTGGCAGCAACGCGCGGCAGGATGTTCTTGCCGTACGCCGTGGCGGGCGCGAGGATGTGCGAGTAATTCGATGCCAGCGACAAGGCTTGCGCCGCGATGTTTTCTGCCAGGCCATCGGCAAATTGCGCGCCTTCCGCAACCAGCACCTTGGTGACGCCCGCCACTTTCGTAGCAGCCTGCGCCGCGGCGTCGGCATTGTGGCCGGCGATCAGCACATGCACGTCGCCGCCGCATTGCGCTGCGGCCGTGATCGTATTGAGCGTGCTGCCCTTCAAAGAAACGTTATCGTGTTCGGCGATGACGAGTGCGGTCATGATGATTCCTGAGTTCTGTTCGGTGCGGCATGCGTGCCGCATGCATTAGATGACTTTGGCTTCGTTCTTCAGCTTGTCGACCAGGGTAGCGACATCCGGCACGATGATGCCGGCGGAACGCTTGGCCGGTTCGCTGACCTTCAGTGTCTTCAGGCGCGGCGTGACGTCAACGCCCAGATCGGCCGGCTTCACGTTATCCAGCGTTTTCTTCTTCGCCTTCATGATGTTGGGCAGCGTGACGTAACGCGGCTCGTTCAGGCGCAGGTCTGTCGTGACGATGGCGGGCAGCGTCAGCGATACGACTTCCAGGCCGCCGTCGATTTCACGCGTGACCTGAACCTTGTCGCCATCGATTTCCACTTTCGATGCATAGGTCGCCTGCGGCCAGTCCAGCATGGCAGCCAGCATCTGGCCGGTCTGGTTGGCATCGTCGTCGATCGCCTGCTTGCCGAGAATGATCAATTGCGGCTGTTCCTTGTCGGCGATCGCTTTCAGCAGCTTGGCGACAGCCAGCGGTTGCAGTTCAACGTCGGTTTCCACCAGGATTGAACGGTCTGCGCCGATCGCCATCGCGGTGCGCAGCGTTTCCTGCGATTGCGCCACGCCGCACGACACGGCGACGATTTCGGTGACCTTGCCGGCTTCCTTCAGACGCACCGCTTCTTCCACGGCGATCTCGTCGAACGGATTCATCGACATCTTGACGTTAGCGATATCCACGCCGGACTGGTCGGACTTCACGCGTACCTTCACGTTGTAGTCAACGACCCGTTTGACAGGAACCAGGACTTTCATAGCATTACCCTTGAAAAATTCTGAGATGGCTGGAAGCCAAAGGCGAGATTATAAACGCAAGGCACGCGCGGACGCCCGTCCGCCGAACGGGCATACCTAAACATGTGAAAAGCCCTAGCAGGCAGAGGGAGGCGGTACAGCGGAAACAGCAAAGAGCGGTACTGCGGCGAAGCAGCTATTTGCGCTTCATGAAGAAAGTGAAGACGGTATCTTCCTGACTCTGCGAAACCAGCTCGTTGCCGGTCTGCTTGGCGAATGCCTGGAAATCGCGGACCGAGCCGGGATCGGTGGCTTGCACACGCAGCACTTCACCGCTTGCCATTTCCGCCAATGCCTTTTTCGTTTTCAGAATCGGGAGCGGGCAGTTCAAGCCCCGCGCATCGAGTTCCCTCGCAAATTGAATAGTCATGTTCTCGTTTCAACCTGATGACAGCGGGCGATTTTACTCCAATGACCAAAGCGCAAAGACCCGTTGCCGACAGAATTGTCCTTATTTAACAATTACATCCACATTGCAAATCGCAGCTCGACCGCACATCCGGCCATCGCCACACTCTGTACATGCGTGCGGCACCGTAAAAAACAACGGCAGGTAAGCCGAAGCTCCCTGCCGTTGTTCGAAAGAAAGGTTTCTACAGCATCACAGACGCTCTTCCACCCACTTGCCGACGCCTTGCAGCGCAGCAGGAAGTCCGCTTGGATCGGTACCGCCTGCCATCGCCATATCGGGCTTGCCGCCGCCCTTGCCGCCGACCTGCTGCGCCACGAAGTTGACCAGCTCGCCTGCCTTGAGCTTGCCGATGCTGTCGGCCGTCACGCCTGCGACCAGGCTGACCTTGCCGTCGTTGACGGCTGCCAGTACGATCGCTGCCGTCTTCAGCTTGTCCTTCAGCTTGTCCATCGTGCTGCGGAGTGTAGCGACATCCGCGCCTTCGAGCTTTGCCGCCAGCACCTTGATGCCTTTGACGTCGATCGCCTGCGCAACCAGCTCGTCGCCTTGCGATGAAGCCAGCTTGCCCTTCAGCGCATTGACTTCGCGCTCCAGCGATTTCATCTGGTCGAGCATTTGCGCCAGGCGGGACTGCAGTTCGACCGGCTGCGACTTCAGCGTCGCCGCCGCGCTGTGCACGGTCGCTTCCAGATCCTGCAGGTAATTCAATGCGTTCTCGCCCGTGATCGCTTCGATACGGCGCACAC
>DATAHI010000083.1:0-2935 GCA_036263255.1 Oxalicibacterium sp.
CAGGACGCAGACCGAAACGTCTCGACCTTGCTGCGCCGCTAACTGCTTTAACCGGATCGCCGCCGACAAGCCCGCCGGCCCGCCACCCACTATCACTACGTCGTATTCCATCGCCTCGCGCGGACCGTATTTTTCCAGCAGAGCAGCGGTGGAGGAGGAGCTTGGTGTCATTTTCGTGAAATCGTTTGTCTTTGCGCAAGACCGCTATTGTCCATGGTTTTGCGTCACAGGCGAAGCACGAAAAACGGAGGAAGCGCTTTCGTGTAATGATAGGGCTTGTATTTTGAGCAAGATGCAACAAAAGGGAGAGTTTCGTGGGAATCGAAGTCAATTTTGAAGGCAAGGTCGCTTTGGTGACCGGCGCGTCCAGCGGTCTCGGCAAGCGTTTCGCCAAAGTGCTGGCGATGGCCGGGGCACAAGTCGTACTGGCATCACGCCGTATCGATCTGTTGAAGGAACTGCGCGCGGAAATCGAGGCGGAAGGGGGCGCCGCCCACGTGGTGGCGCTCGACGTGACGGACTACGCCAGCATCAAAGCCGCGATCGCGCATGCGGAAACAGAGGCGGGTGCGATCGACATCCTGGTCAACAATGCGGGGGTAGCAGCATCGCAGCGCCTGGTCGACGTGACGCCGGAGGACTATGCGTATGTCATGGACACCAATCAGCGTGGTGCTTTCTTCGTTGCGCAGGAAGTCGCCAAGCGGATGATCGCGCATCACAAGGGTGATCCGAAAAAGCAGCACCGCATCATCAATATTGCGTCGGCAGCAGCGTTGCGTGCGATTCCCGAACTCGGCGTGTACGGCATCAGTAAGGCAGCCGTGGTGCACATGACGAAGACAATGGCCGTTGAATGGGGCCGTTTCGGCATCAACGTCAACGCAATCTGCCCCGGGTACATCGGCACCGAAATGAATCTCGAATTCTTCCGCAGCGAACAGGGCGGCGAACTCTTGGAAAGCTTGCCGCGCAAGCGCATTGGCAAACCGGAGGATCTGGACGGCTTGCTGCTGCTGTTGGCGGCGGAAGAATCGCATTTCATCAACGGTGCGATCGTCAGCGCCGACGATGGCATAAGCGTGTGCTAGCGCAATAAGCTTTCAGGGCTGGCGCTGCGTATTCAGGATGCGATTGACCAGATCGCTGGAGGTAGCCGCGCCGAATTTGCGCATCAGTTTGGCACGATGCATTTCAACAGTGCGCGGACTCAGGCCAAGTTCGCGCGCAATCAGTTTGCTGGTCTTGCCTTCGACCAGCAGCGCAGCAATCTCGCGTTCGCGCGGCGTGAGCTGCGCAGTCACAGGACGTTTTTTGCTCAGATCCTCGAATATCCAGATATCTACAGTGCCGGCATCGCTGTGCAGCATGCGGCCGCTGACGTGGCACCAGAACAGTTCGCCATCGGCACGCCGCATGATGCGTTCATCTGAATAGCAGCCGGTGGCGTTCATGATCGGTACGATGCGCGCACCCAGTCGCTCGAACTCGGCGTGAGTCGGATACAGCATCGCAAATGATTGTCCGGCCAGCGTGTCGGCAGGATAGCGGAACATGGTCGCCATTGCTTCGTTGCACGCGTGAATCACGCGATGCTGCGACACGCACATGCCAACCGGCGCATGCTGGAAGATGCGCTCGTAGCCGATTCTGCCCAGTTCGCTCATGGCCGCCTCCTGCAAGGATGCCGTAGTTCTACGGTATTCAGATGCGCTGAATGCAGGAATCGTTCCGGATGTTTGTCCAATGGCAACGCCCGGTATTGGGCTAAGATGATCATGCCCTACAACAAGCTGTACTAAAGCCTATGAGTCAAACCGCAATACGCGAACTGCAATGTCTATCGTCAGTCGGCCTGCATCGCGTGGCCTATAAAGAGTGGGGCGATCCTTCGAATCCTCGCGTATTGATCTGCGTGCACGGACTGACGCGCGTGTCGGACGATTTCGATGCGCTGGCGCAGGCGCTGTGCGGTCAATATCGCGTCATTTGTCCTGATCTGGTCGGTCGCGGCCGTTCAGGCTGGCTGCAGGATCCTCGTTATTACGAGGTGCAGCAGTATCTGGCCGACATGGTCAGCCTGATTGCGCGGCTCGATGTGCGCAGCGTGCATTGGTTGGGTACGTCGCTCGGCGGGTTGATCGGAATGGTGCTGGCGTCGCTGCCCGATACGCCAGTACGCAAATTGGTGTTGAACGACATTGGCCCGGCACTTGATCCTCTTGCCCTGACACGAATTGGCGAATACGTGGGGCAACCCGTGCGCTTCGCTGAATTCGACAAGGCAGCGGAATACGTCCGTCAGACGTCCTTATCGTTCGGCCCGCACAGCGAAGCGCAATGGCACAAGCTTGCAGCCGACGTGCTGCGGCAGAACGAGAACGGGGAATGGCAGTTGCACTACGATCCTGCTCTTGCATTGCCGTTCAAAACGGCTTCTGTCGCGGCAACGCAATCTGCGCAGCAAATGCTGTGGGCTGCCTATGACGCGATCCGCTGTCCGACTCTCTTGATCCGCGGCGCTGAATCGGACTTGCTGTCCGCCGATACGGCACAGGTCATGATACGGCGCGGGCCGCACGCAGAACTCGTTGAAGTGCCTGGTACGGGACATGCACCGACCTTGGTAAGACCCGAACAAATCGATATTGTGCAGCGGTTTCTGTTGAGCTGATGGCGTCTTGCCGCGAATCACAGGTGCATCGCGGCCACCGGCTATACTTTATTGTCCGCTAACCAACCCGCAGCTCTTGATATATCGCTTGCGCAGCCCATATGGGCACGCGAGCACAGGCAAAGATCAAATCAATTTTCATGGTTTCTACCGCATCCGCGCAAAATGACGCTGTCGTGCAATTGCGCGCCGGCCTAAACGAACAAGACGGCGCGCGCGTCATCGAAGCACTGGACTTCGTCAAGCCGCTGTATGCGGGCA
>DATAHI010000084.1:0-2074 GCA_036263255.1 Oxalicibacterium sp.
CGTATTCGATCGGGTCTTCCACTGTCAGGATATTGGTGGTGGACGAGTTCAGGCGCGACAGTGCCGCGTACAGCGATGTGGTCTTGCCGGAACCGGTCGGGCCGGTCACCAGCACGATGCCGTGCGGTTCCTGGATCAGGCGGTCGAAGGTCTGCAAGCCGGCGTCGCTCATGCCGAGATCCAGCAGGTCGAGCCGGCGTGCCTCCTTGTCGAGCAAGCGCAGCACCGCACGTTCGCCGTGGCCTGTCGGCAGCGTGGACACGCGCACGTCGACCGGCTTGCCGCCCACGCGCAAGGTAATGCGTCCGTCCTGCGGCAGCCGTTTTTCCGCGATATCGAGCTGCGCCATGATCTTGATGCGCGAGATCAGCGCGGCATGAATGCCCTTTTTCGGCCGCACGATGTCGCGCAGCATGCCGTCGACACGGAAGCGCACCACTGACACCTGCTCGAAGGGCTCGATGTGGATATCGGACGCGCCTTCGCGCAAGGCCTGCGTCAGCAGCGCATTGATCATGCGGATCACCGGCGCGTCGTCTGCCGATTCCAGCAAGTCCTCGATCGCCGGCACGTCAGCCAGCAACTGCGCGAGATCCTGGTCCGATTCGTATTCGTCGATCACCTGCGCGGCGCTGCCGCTCGCGCTCGCGTAGGCATCGGCGATCGCCTGCTGCAAATCCTCGACCGACAGCACATTGACCTTGATGCGCCCGAAGCGACGCGCCACTTCGCCTGCGGCACTCGGCGGCGTCGTGCTGCACAGCCAGACTTCCACGGGTCCGGAAGCCGTGATGCGGCGCGCGAGGATCGAATAATCGCGAGCAAAGGCGAACGGTAGCAGTTGCGAAGTCGCCATGGCGCTACTCGCTCGATGCCGGTGCTGCAGGCGTTGTGGACGGCGCGGCAGAGGCCGGCACATTCAACGGCCGGACAGGCGCCGTCGGCACGATCGCGCTTTCCTTGCTGGAGGGCGATTGCGGTGCCGTCTCCATCAACGGTGCGTTACGCTGCAGCAGGTTGCCGCCTTGCGGCCGACCATCCTGCAGCGGCGGCAGCAGCGGTGCGCCGGTATCCGGCATGATCCAGCTCGGTTTCGGCACAGCGGTAGTCTCGATGTTGCGCATCAGGTCGTAGCGATCGCCGGCCACGTTCACGCTTTGTTCGTTGGTACGGATGATGGTCGGCCGCAGAAATACCATCAGATTGGTCTTGCTGCGGCTGCGGCTACGGTACTTGAACAGATTCCCGACGACAGGCAGATCGCCCAGGCCCGGCACTTTTTCCTCGGTATCCGAAACGGAATCTTCCAGCAGACCTCCCAGCACGACGATTTCGCCGTCATTGACCAGCACATTCGTTTCGATCGAACGCTTGTTGGTGATGATGTCGGAAGCCGTGGTGTTCGGCTGGATGCTCGAAGTCTCCTGATAAATCTGCATGCGCACGGTACCGCCTTCGGAAACCTGCGGACGAATGCGCAGCGACAAGCCGACGTCATGGCGTTCGATGGTCTGGAATGGATTGACGCCGGCAGCGCCGCCCGAAGCTTGCGTCGTGTACTGGCCGGTGATGAAGGGCACGTTCTGGCCGACGATGATGCGCGCTTCCTCGTTATCCAACGTGATGAGGTTCGGCATCGATAGGATGTTGGTGTCGGCATCGGTCTGCAAGGCGCGCGCGATCACGCCGAGATCGATGCGTCCGCCTGCCGCCTGCCGTACGATGCCCAGCGTCAGCCCGTTGCCTGGCGATACGACATTGCCACCGTTGGCATTGTTGACCAATTGCGTGATCAGGTTGCTGCCGCTGCCGGGCGTGGTGAAACCGGTGACACCGCCGACCCGGTAGCGGCTGTTACTGTTGCCTGACAGGCCAGCCCACTGAAAGCCGAATTCCGCAGCCTTGTCGGAAGTGACTTCGACAATCAGCGATTCGACATAAACTTGCGCGCGCCGCGCATCGAGCTGATCGATTACCCCGCGCAAATTGCGATAAACCGCTTCGCTGGCGGTGATGATCAGCGAGTTGGTCGAAGGGTCGGCCTGGATGAAGCCTGCCGGTCCGCCTGCCGACA
>DATAHI010000085.1:0-6410 GCA_036263255.1 Oxalicibacterium sp.
GAAGGCAGCGATCCCGGCCTGGTCGGTCGGATCGGTCTTGTTTGCGTCGTCGTCCTTCTTTGTATCCTTCGTATCCTTGGCCGAAGCGACCTTGCCGTCGTCATCGGCTTTTTTGCCGGCGTCGGTGGTGGTCGTGTCCTGCGCATTGGTATCGCTTTTGGCCGCGTCGTCCTTGCTGCCGCCGTCCTGCTGGGCTGCCTTCGCCGCATCCTTGTTGGCGGTCGGTGCTGGCGTCGCCTGGGCTGGGGCCGTTGGTTGATCGCTGTTCATTTCGCGCGACAGCATTTCGTTGAACGAGGGGCCGTCGCTGCTGTTACCAAGATCCGGCTTGCCGTTCGCCGGCGTGTTGACCTGCAGCAGGTTGGCCGGGCTGGTGATTGCGGAAGTATTCATGTTCTCTAGCCTTCGATCGGTGTCGCTCGGTCGTTATCGTTTGTACAGCAGTTGTCGCGCTGCGTGTTCGTCCATCTGCTTCTGGTCGCGCTTGTTTTCCTTTACCTGCTGCGCCTTTTGCGCCCGCGTGGCCAGCGTGTCGTAGGACATGCGCTTGCGTTCACAAGCCTGCCATGCGGCGCGTTCCTTTTCCACGCGCTGATGTGCATCCTTCACGACCAGTTGCTGCCCGGCGATGGCCTGTTCCAGCTTGCCAAGGAATACCTGATAGTTGTGATAACCGTTCGCGCTCAGGCCGGCCGTCAGGCTCTGCTGGAAGCGCTGCGCATAGTCTTCGCGATATTGCGTCAGCAATGCCAGCTTCTTCTCGGCTTCTTCAGCGGCCGCCACGCACTTGCCCAAGCGCTTGGCAGCCTCGTCGGTATCGCGGCTGGCCAATTCGATCAAGGTTTCCAGTGCAGAGGGATTCGCCATAATGAAAAATTATAGTGATTGCATCGAAAGTCAATCACGAGAACAGCGAGGCAAGTTGCCCCAAGCTTTCGCTTATGCCGGAGCGCTCGGTAATGTCTTGTTGCAAGAATGACTCTATTTTCGGATGTAGCCGGATTGCTTCATCCAGTATCGGATCCGTGCCGGCGCTATACGCCCCAACGCTGATCAGGTCGCGGTTGCGCTGGTAGCGCGAAGTCAGTTGCTTGAGCTTGCGCATTTGCTTCTGGTGTTCCGGCGTCGTGATGTTATGCATCGCGCGGCTGATCGACTGTTCGATGTCGATCGCCGGATAGTGGCCGGCCTCGGCCAGCGAGCGGTTCAGCACGATATGGCCGTCCAGGATCGCGCGTGCGGCATCCGCAATCGGGTCCTGCTGGTCGTCGCCTTCGGTTAGCACCGTGTAGAAGGCTGTGATCGAGCCGCCGCCTTCCTTGCCGTTGCCGGCGCGTTCGACCAGTGCGGGCAGCTTGGCGAAAACCGAAGGCGGATAGCCCTTGGTTGCCGGTGGCTCGCCAATCGCGAGCGCGATTTCACGCTGCGCCATCGCATAGCGCGTCAGAGAATCCATGATCAGCAACACGTTCTTGCCATCGTCGCGGAAATATTCGGCGATCGCCGTCGCATAGGACGCGCCTTGCATGCGCATCAGCGGTGGCGTGTCGGCCGGTGCGGCAACGACGACCGAACGGGCCAGGCCTTCAGCGCCGAGAATCTGTTCGATGAATTCCTTCACCTCGCGGCCGCGTTCGCCGATCAGGCCGACGACGATCACGTCGGCTGTCGTGTAGCGCGCCATCATGCCGAGCAAAACGCTTTTGCCGACGCCGGAGCCGGCAAACAGGCCCATGCGCTGGCCGCGGCCGACGGTCAACATGCTGTTGATTGCCCGCACGCCGACGTCCAGCACATCGCTGATCGGCGCGCGTCCTAGCGGGTTGACCGCGCGCACGTTCAAGGGAGCGGAATGGTGGGCACTGAGCGGCCCCAGATTATCCAGCGGACGGCCGGCACCATCGAGTACCCGGCCGAGCAATTCGTAGCCGACCGGCAGGTGGCGGCCGCGATCGCTCGGACGGCGGCGCGGGTGCGAAACGGCACCCGGGCGCGGCAGCGATTGCGTGACTTCGACTGGATAGACGCGTGCTCCCGGCACAATGCCTTCGACATCGCTTTGCGGCATCAGGAACAACTTGTCGTCGTCGAAGCCGACCACTTCGGCTTCGATGCGTGTGCCGCTAGGCAGAGGGATCGTGACCGCGCTACCAACCGCGAGACGCAGGCCGACCGCTTCCATCACCAGCCCGGCGACGCGCGTGATGCGGCCTGATACCAGCATCGGTTCGGCGATGTCGAGCAAGGTACCGCAGTCGCGCAGATAAGCTTGCCAGCGGCCGCTGTTACTGGGCGGCGTGACGGCGTCTAGATCGGGGTCGAAGGACATTATGCGTCGAGCCAGTCGGAGTCCTTGCCGAGCGCCGCTGCAAGGCGCTGCCAGCGCGTCTGCGTGGTGGCGTCGATCTGGTTGCTTGCGGTTTCGACGCGGCAGCCGCCGCGGTCCATGTGCGGATCCTCGACGATGCGCCAGGAAGCGGTGCTGATTTCATCGCCCATCGCTTTTGCGACGATCGCGGCATCTTCCGGGTGCAGATAGAGCAGGGCGGGTTGCTGCAATGTCGGCAAATAATGAATCGCTTCGCGCACCAGCGGCACTATCAATTCCGGCCGCACCTTGAGCGCTGTCTTCAGCATGGCTTTCGCCAAGTCGAGCGAGAGATCCAGCATGTCGCTCGCAATCAGTTCGTTGGCCTGCGCGACTTCGGTGCCGAACATGTCGGCAATGCTGCGCAGAATCTCGCGTTCCTGTTCCGCCAGCGCCCGGCCTTCCTTCATCCCGGCGGCGCGGCCTTCTTCGAGTCCGGCCGCATAGCCTTCGGCATGCGCTTGTTCGCGCGCGTGTTGCACCTGTCGCGTCTGTTCGGCCAGGGCGGCGGCAAGGCTGGCGGCATGCGCCGCTTCATTTGCGGCGCTTTGCGGCATCGCCTTGCGCGACAGACTCGGGCGCTCTTCGCCCAAAGACATCATCTCCCAGCGCTGATACGCCGATTGCTGTTCTTTCGGGATCACGTTAGACATAAGCGTCCTCTGCCTTGCCGCCTAGCGAAATCTGACCTTCGTCGGCCAGACGACGGACGATTTGCAGAATTTCCTTCTGATTGGCTTCGACCTCGGAGAGACGTACCGGCCCCTTGGATTCGAGATCTTCGCGCATCATTTCGCCCGCGCGCTGCGACATGTTCTTGAAGAACTTCTCGCGCAGTTCGGGCGCCGCGCCTTTCAGCGCGATGATCAGCGATTCGGACTGCACTTCGCGCAGCAACAGTTGAATGCCGCGATCCTCGATGTCCATGATGTTCTCGAACACGAACATTTCGTCCATGATCTTCTGCGCCATCTCGGTATCGTAATTCTTCAGATTGGCCAACACCGATGTTTCGTTCTCGCCGCTGAAGTAGTTCATGATCTCGGCCGCCGCGCGGATGCCGCCCATCGGCTTTTTCTTCAGATTTTCATTACCGGTCAGCAGCTTGGTCAGCACTTCGTTCAATTCACGCAGCGCGGCTGGCTGTACGCCGTCCAGCGTGGCGATGCGCAGTACGCAGTCGTTGCGCAGGCGCTCGGTGAAATGCTCCAGTACTTCACAGGCATGGTCGCGTTCGAGGTGCACCAGAATGGTGGCAATGATTTGCGGATGTTCGTTGCGCACCAGATCGGCGACCGATTGTGCATCCATCCACTTAAGGCTTTCGATGCCGCTCGCATCGCGCACGCCGAGAATGCGGTTGATCAGCGAAGACGCCTTGTCGTCGCCCAGTGCCTTGGTCAGCACGTCGCGGATGTAGTCGTCGGAGTCGAGGCCGAGCGAAGTGTTCTGCTCGGTCTCGCCGCGGAATTCGGACAGCACCTGTTCCAGCTCTTCGCTCTGTACCGCCTTCATGGTCGACATCGCGGCACCGATCTTTTGCACTTCGCGCGGGCCGAGATAGCGCATGACTTCGGCGGCCTCGTCGGCGCCGAGCGCCAGCATCAGCACGGCGCATTTATGAATGCCGTTATCAGTCATTTCCTACCCACGATTTCACGATGTTGGCGACCATTTTCGGATCCTTGCGTGCCAGTTCCTTGGCGGCTTCCAGATTCTGCTTGTAGGTTGGCATCTGCATGCCCATCGGTTCGACGCTCTGTTCCTGACCGATCGGATGACGTGCGCCTGTTTCATCGGCCAAGGCCGGCGTGGGCGCCGTTGCGATGCGCGTCAGCAGCGGCTTGAGCATCTTCTTGTAGAGAATCAGCAGCACGATGCCGATGCCAAGATATTTCAGCGCCTGGATGCCCATGTCGATTACTTCAGGGCGTTCCCAAAGCGGCGGCTTAGGTGGCGCTTCGGCGTTCGCATCCGCGAACGGGCTGTTGACCACGTTCAGCGTATCGCCGCGATCCTTGTTATAGCCCATCGCTTCCTTGACGAGATCGCTGATCTGCGCTTTCTCGGCATCGCTCAACGGACGGAAGCTGGCTTTGCCATCCTTGCCGACCACGCGCTTGTAGTTGACGACGACCGCGACCGACAGCCGTTTCAGGCCGCCCATCGGCTGCTGTACGTAACGCACTGTCTTGTCGACTTCGTAATTGGTGGTGGCATCGCGTTGCGTCACGGCGGGTTGCGCAGCGCCGCCTGTAGCACCTTGCGTCGCACCTGGCGCCGCAGGATTGGCCGGATTTGCCGCATTCGGTGCGCCATTGACGGCGGCCGATGTCTGCGTCAGCGGCGCAGTGGCGTTTGGTGCCGGCTGGTTGGTCAGCGCACCGGGTACGCCGGAGGCATTGCCACCGTTGCCATTGATCGATTCGCTGGTTTGCTGGCTGCGAACGGCGGCGCTGTTGGCACCCTGGTTCGGTTTGTAGATTTCTGCAGCCTGTTCACTGGTCGAGAAGTCCACGTCCGCCGTTGCTTCGGCGCGCACGTTGTTTTGCCCGACGATGGGCGCGATGATCGATTCGACGCGGCGCGCGATGCTTTGCTGCAGTTCCTGCACATACTTGAGTTGCGAAGGATCGAGTGTATTGCCGCCCAGCTTGTTGCTGTCGTCGGAGAGCAGATTGCCGGCCTGATCGACGATGGTCACGTTTTTCGGCTGCAGATCGGGCACGCTACTGGCCACCAGATGCACGATCGCGCTGACCTGGCCCTTGTCCAGCGAGCGGCCGGGATAGAGTGTCAGCACGACGGAAGCAGTCGGTTTCTGCTGGTCGCGAACAAAGACGGAGGATTTCGGGATGGCCAGATGAATGCGGGCGGACTGCACGGCACCGATGCTCTGTACAGAGCGCGCAAGCTCGCCTTCCAGAGCGCGCTGGAAATTGACCTGTTCAAGGAATTGCGAAATACCGAGCTTCTGGTTTTCCATCAACTCGAAGCCGACGTTGCCGCCCTTGGGCAGACCTTCAGCAGCCAGTTTCAGACGCATTTCGTGCACCTTGTCGGCCGGTACCAGGATGGCGTTACCGCCGTCCGCAAACTGGTAGGGAACGTTCGCCGCTTGCAAGGACGACACGATGGCACCGCCGTCGCGATCCGAAAAATTGGAGAAAAGTACCTTGTACTCGGGCTTTTGTCCCCACAGAACAAGGCCGATCATGGCTGCAATGATCGCTGCGGCGCCGAGCATCATGGCGATGCGGCGGCCATTCGGCGAACGCGCCATATTGAGGAAGTTGGCCGGTCCGGAGCCGCCGCCTTCCGGCGCGCCCGGCGTCAGGTTGTTTTCGCCCGCGACGACTACTGCCATGATGCGACTCCCTGGTTGCCAAAATCGGATGAGATGATTGCCTGTTCCATCGTGTGCTCGCTATTCGAACTTCTTCGGTAGCATGCATTGTCCAGCCGGCGGCGAATTTCAATTCCCCGAATAGAACAATATTTCTGCGGCTAATCAGAGCGCTCGGTGCGCCGTCTTGCAGGTAAGGTGTCGTTGTAGCGGTGAAGGTGGGTCAACGGTATGTTTCCGAAAACCATTATAGCCGCGCTTGCAACGACGGAGAGCACAATGAAGGTAGGCGGAATTGATTCGCAGGCGATTGAAGCGATGGTGGCGCAGCTGAAGGCTGCAGCGGCGCGCGCACAACCCGGCATCAATCCGGTCGAAACGCCTGCGGTCGGGGCGCAGCCGGCGAGCAAGGTCGATTTTTCGGCGGCGCTGAAATCTTCGCTGGACAGTGTGGCGGCAGCGCAAAATCAGGCCGATCAGCTGAGCCAGCGTTTCACGGTAGGTGACGACAAGGTCAACCTGTCCGATGTGATGATCTCGATGCAGAAGGCGAATATTTCATTCCAGGCAACGGTGCAGGTGCGCAACAAGCTGGTATCCGCGTATCAGGAAATGATGAACATGCAGGTATGACGCACCCGCATGGCAGTCACCGCTTCCCGCGTTCTCTTTCTCGGCGAATCCTGGGTTCGTCCT
>DATAHI010000086.1:0-16943 GCA_036263255.1 Oxalicibacterium sp.
TGCGCCCAGATGCCAAATCGCAAGTCACGCTGCGCTACGTCGACGGGAAGCCTGTCTCGATCGACACCATTGTGCTGTCGACGCAGCACGCGCCGGAAATGCAGCACAAGGACATCGAAGAAGCCGTCATCGAGCACATCATTAAACCGGTGGTGCCGGCTGACTGGTTGAAGAACACGCGCTTCCTGGTGAACCCGACGGGGCGTTTCGTCATCGGCGGCCCGCAAGGCGATTGCGGTCTGACCGGCCGCAAGATCATCGTCGATACCTACGGTGGCGCAGCGCCGCATGGCGGCGGTGCGTTCTCCGGCAAGGATCCATCAAAGGTCGACCGCTCCGCTGCCTACGCCGGCCGTTATGTGGCGAAGAACATCGTCGCCGCCGGTTTGGCTGAACGCGCGCAGATCCAGATTTCGTACGCGATCGGTGTCGCCAAGCCGACCTCGATCATGGTGACCACGTTCGGTACCGGCAAGATCAGCGACGAGAAGATCGCGCAACTGGTGCAGGAATATTTCGACCTGCGTCCGAAGGGCATCGTGCAGATGCTCGATCTGTTGCGCCCGATCTACGGTAAGACTGCGGCCTACGGCCACTTCGGCCGCGAAGAGCCGGAGTTTTCGTGGGAGCGTACCGATAAGGCGCAGGCACTGCGCGCAGCGGCTGGTCTGTAAGATCGGGTTCGCAGTCCGAAACCTTGACTCTTTCGCGAAGCGCCTCTCCGCGTCGCGTGCAGATGCGGACCGGAAGGCCGTCGCGGGACTGTAATCTGCGGTGACGATGGGGTAATCTGTGCACCATTCCGATTACCTCGTTGTGTGAGCCTGCATGTCGTTTTTGAAATTTGCCTCGCGCTCGCTTTTCCCTTTGTGCGCATTGTTTGCCGGTCTGCCGACGCAGGCCGGTAATGCCACCGTGATGCAGGCCGCGCAATGGTGTGCGAAGTTGACGCCGCGCTTGCCTGGCATTTCCAATAGTATTTGTCAGGAAAGCAAGCTGATGCCTGCTGGCGTCAGCTCGCTGCGTGGTTTCCCTCTGCTCGCACGTCAGATTCCGGTTGCCAGATCAGCCTCTGCAAGGCCGCCGCTGCGCGTGCTGCTGATGGGCGGAATCCATGGCGACGAACTGACATCTTCCTCCATCGTGTTTCGCTGGATGCAGCGCATGAATACGCCGGAGGCGCAACAGTTCGAATGGAGCGTGATGCCGATCGTGAACCCGGACGGCCTGCTCGCACCGAAGCCCAAGCGTGTCAATGCCAATGGCGTCGATCTGAATCGCAATTTCCCTACGCCGGATTGGGAAAAGGATGCGCCGAAATACTGGAAACTCCGCACGCGCAGCGATCCGCGCCGATTCCCCGGACACGCGCCGCTGTCCGAGCCGGAAAGCCGCTGGGTCAATGACGAAATGGTGCGCTTTCGTCCGGACGTCATCATCTCCGTGCATGCGCCTTACGGTCTGCTCGATTTCGATGGCTCCGTGCCGGCGCCGCACAAGTTCGGCCGGCTGGTGCTGAACCAGGTGGGCGTTTATCCGGGTTCGCTGGGCAATTACAGTGGCTTGCACAAGAACGTGCCGGTGATCACGATCGAATTGCCGAATGCGCAAAAGATGCCGACCGACGCCGAGGTGCAGCGCATCTGGACCGATATGCTGCAATGGATCAATGGCCATGTCGTATCGCAATCCGGCGCGACGAGGACGCGATCGGCCGCGTTGCCCGTCTCGGATGAAATTCCACAGCGCCTGCAGCGTTGACGATAAGCCCGCAACACATGCGTGCCGTGGCGGATGACGCTGCGGTCCTTTTTCGATAAAATGGCAACCCGCATCAAGGAGCGTTGCGACAGATTTCCCGATCTGCCAGGCTTGATGCAGTCACCACCCGCAACTGCGCTCACGTTTTCTTTTTTCAACTGAAAGGAGGGCGTGATGAACGCCGTAGCACAACATTCCAATTCCAAGGACTACATCGTTGCCGACCTGTCGCTGGCCGACTGGGGTAACAAGGAAATCAAGATCGCCGAGACCGAAATGCCGGGCCTGATGGCGATCCGCGAAGAATTCGCCAAGTCGCAGCCGCTGAAGGGCGCGCGCATCACCGGTTCGCTGCACATGACGATCCAGACCGCCGTGCTGATCCAGACGCTAGAAGCGCTTGGTGCGAAAGTGCGCTGGGCTTCGTGCAACATCTATTCGACGCAGGATCATGCCGCTGCAGCGATCGCTGCCAACGGCACGCCGGTGTTTGCCGTCAAGGGCGAAAACCTCGATGAATACTGGGATTACACGCACCGCATCTTCGAATGGCCGGATGGCGGCTACTCGAACATGATCCTCGACGACGGCGGCGATGCGACCTTGCTGCTGCATCTCGGCACGCGCGCTGAGAAGGACGCGAGCGTCTTGAACAATCCCGATTCGGAAGAAGCGGTCTGCCTGTTCAATTCGATCAAGAAGCATCTGGCCGTCGATCCGACCTGGTACTCGAAGCGCCTGAAGGAAATCAAGGGCGTGACCGAAGAAACCACGACCGGCGTGCATCGCCTGTACCAGATGCACAAGGAAGGCAAGCTTGCTTTCCCCGCGATCAACGTCAATGATTCCGTCACTAAATCGAAATTCGACAACCTGTACGGCTGCCGCGAATCGCTGGTGGACGGTATCAAGCGCGCGACCGATGTCATGATCGCCGGCAAAATCGCTGTCATCGCCGGTTACGGTGACGTCGGCAAGGGTTCGGCACAGGCAATGCGCGCGTTGTCGGCGCAAGTCTGGGTCACCGAGATCGATCCGATCTGCGCACTGCAGGCGGCGATGGAAGGCTATCGCGTCGTCACGATGGATTACGCTGCCGAACACGGCGACATTTTCGTCACCTGCACCGGCAACTACCATGTGATCACGCACGAGCACATGAAGAAGATGAAGGACCAGGCCATCGTCTGCAACATCGGCCACTTCGACAATGAAATCGAAGTCGTGGCGCTGAAGCAGTACACCTGGGAAAACATCAAGCCGCAAGTCGACCACATCATCTTCCCGGACGGCAAGCGCATCATTCTGCTGGCGGAAGGCCGTCTGGTGAATCTTGGCTGCGGTACCGGCCATCCATCGTATGTGATGAGTTCGTCATTCGCCAACCAGACCATCGCGCAGATCGAGCTGTTCACCAACACGAAAAACTATCCGATCGGCGTGTACACCTTGCCGAAGCATCTGGACGAGAAAGTCGCGCGTCTGCAGTTGAAGAAGCTCAATGCACAGCTGACCACGCTGACCGAGGAACAGGCCAGCTACATCGGCGTGAAGAAGGAAGGCCCGTACAAGCCGGAACACTATCGTTACTGATTGGCGCAAGCCATCGTGATGATCTGCCGCTGCGCATCAAGTGCGCAGCGGCGCGGATGTCCCATTTTTGCTGCACCGTTGTTCGCTGCATCTTCAACCGCAAAGGAGAACCGCATGCGCTTGCTAATCACCTGGATCATCAACGCCGTTGCCTTGCTCGCCGTGCCCTATTTGATGAGCTCGATCACCGTCGACAGCATCGGCACCGCGCTGATTGCCGCGCTGGTGCTGGGCTTGGTCAATACGCTGATTCGTCCGGTGCTGGTATTGCTGACCTTGCCGGTCACCTTTCTGACGCTGGGCTTGTTCATCTTCGTCATCAACGGCCTGTTGTTCTGGGCCACGGCACAGATGATCGGCGGCTTCCAGGTTGCAGGTTTCTGGTCGGCGGTCGGCGGTGCGATCCTGTACAGCATCATTTCGTGGATCCTGTCCTCGCTTTTACTGGATAACAAATAACAATGACTCAACAGAATTTCAGCATCGAATTCTTCCCGCCGAAGACCGATGCAGGGGTGGAAAAACTGCGCGCCACTTGCGCCAAACTCGCTGAGCTGAAGCCGCAATTCTTTTCGGTGACCTTCGGCGCGGGTGGCTCGACACAGCAAGGCACGCTCGACACGGTGTTGCAGATTCGTGCATCCGGACACGAAGCAGCGCCGCATATTTCCTGTCTCGGCAGTTCGCGCGAAAACCTGCGCGCGATCCTGCAGACGTACAAGTCAAACGGCATCAGGCGTCTCGTCGCCCTGCGTGGCGACTTGCCGAGCGGCTATGGCGATTTTTCCTCGAGCGAGTTTCATTACGCCAACGAATTGGTGGAGTTCATCCGTGCCGAAACGGGCGACTGGTTTCATATCGAGGTCGCGGCCTATCCAGAGACGCATCCGCAGGCAAAGTCGCCGCAGGACGACATCGACAGTTTTGTGCGCAAGGTGAAGGCAGGTGCCGATTCCGCAATCACGCAGTACTTCTACAACGCGGATGCCTATTTCCGGTTTGTCGACGAAGCACGTAAGGCGGGCAGCGAAGTGCCTGTCGTCGCGGGCATCATGCCGATCACCAATTACTCGCAGCTGGTGCGTTTTTCGGATATGTGCGGCGCCGAGATTCCGCGGTGGATACGCTTGAAACTGGCGAGCTTCGGTGACGATACCGAATCGATCCGCGCCTTTGGGCTGGATGTCGTTACCGATCTGTGCGAACGCCTGCTGGCGGGTGGTGCGCCGGGTTTGCATTTCTACACATTGAACCAGCCGACGGCCACGCATGCGATCTGGACGCGCCTGAATCTGCCGAAGAAGTAATGGATGGCGTGAAGTAAAAAAAGCGCACCGCGGTGCGCTTTTTTTATGCCAGCACTGTCTTGTCCGTGATGATCCTGTCCAGCGGCACATCGTATTCGTCTACCGCGAAGCGCGTCTTGCATAACGCGTACGCGACGCCGATAGTGTAGGGACGCGGCATCTGCGCCAGCGTGCGGTCATAGAAGCCGCCGCCATAGCCTAAACGGAAACGCGCCGTATCGAAGCCGACGCAGGGAATCAGTAGCGCTTCCGGTTGAACGATGTCGCGCGTGACAGCGGGAACTCCCGCGCCGTAGCGGTCGCGGACGATGATTTCGCCGGGTCGCCATGGCGCAAAGCGCAGCGGTTCATTCGCGGTCGCGAGCGGCAGGGAAAGCTCGACGCCACGCACGGCGAGTTCCGCATACAGCGGATGAAGGTCGGGTTCGCCGCGCATCGGCCAGTAAACGCCCAGACGGACGATGGAACTTTCCCGCCACCAATCGAGAATCTTTGCGGCAATCGTGCTGTCAAAGCTCGCACGGCGATCGGCCGTCAGCGCATTGCGCGCTTCGAGCAATTCACGTCGGATATCGGTCTTGTTTTGCATGGCTGGCGCTCGAATGCATCGTGCATCGCGTGCTATTCTTGGGGTCATATTCGATCGCTTCGGTTCGCGTAGTTCAATGAATGGCGATCGGCTCGACCAACAGTATAAGCAAGGGCTGCTCCTTCATGTTTTTCAGTAAATTTATTGCGCGCGCCATCTGCATCGTCGCGAGCACGACCTTCCTTTTGCCGCTCGCCCATGCGCAAAAGCGCCCGGCCAGCTTTGTCAGCGACGATGCGGCCTTCCAGGCCTTGCGCGACGCATCGCGGCGCGGCGATATATTGGCGGCAGACGGCATCGCTGCCACGCTCGCCAACTATCCGATTCCTTCCTATGTCGAGTACTACCGTCTCAAACCGCATCTGCGGGACGCGACGCCGCAAGATGTGCAGGCTTTCTTTGCGCGCTATCCCGGCACTGCGATCGCCGATCGGCTGCGCAACGACTGGCTGCTGGAACTCGGCCGCCGCCGCGACTGGACGAACTTCGACCAGCAATACCCGCTGTTCGTGCTGAACGACGATACGCAGGTCAAGTGCTATGCGCTGATGTCCAAGGCCAGCAAGGGCATCAATGTTGCGGCCGATACGCGCGCCTTGCTGAATATACCGCGCGATGTCGGCGATGGCTGCATTGCGCTCGTTGCGCAATTGCTGGAAAACGGACAGTTTGAGAGCGAAGACGTGTGGACGCAGGTGCGCCGCGCCGCGGAAACCGGCTCGGCCGACTATGTGCGCCGCTTTGCCGCGCTGGCGGATGTCGACGACAAGCTGCTGGTGCAGGCGATGGACGATCCCGGCAAGCTGCTGAAGCGCGGCGCCGGCTTTCGTCGCGTGCGGCACGAAGTCTATGTGATTGCGCTCGGGCGTCTTGCCAGAACCGACTGGATGCAGGCCGCGGAAGTACTGTCGCACAACACGCTGCTGCTGAACAAGAAGCAGGAGGCGCTGGCGTGGGCGCAAATTGCGCTGCCCGCGTCGCGCAACGGTGCGCCGCAGGCGCTTGAGTACTGGCGCAAGGCTGGCGACGCGGTACCGTTGACGACAGAAGGCTACCAGTGGCGTGTGCGCGCTGCACTGCGCGCTGGCGAATGGAAGCAGGTGCGCAGTTATATCGAGGCGATGCCGACTGGCTTGCAGGATGATCCAGCATGGATCTACTGGATGGCGCGTGCAATGCGCGAAGCGGGTCAGACGGAAGAGGCGAACGCGCGCTTCACGCTGCTGGCGCCGCAAGCCCATTTCTACGGCCAGTTGGCGACCGAGGAGCTGGGCCAGCCGATCACGATTCCGCCACGTGCCGCTCCTCCGACTGCGGAAGAAATATTGCCGATGGCCCGCAACGAAGGATTCCAGCGCGCGCTGAAATTCTTCGATCTCAATATGCGCCCGGAAGGCTATCGCGAATGGAACTGGGAACTGCGCGGCATGACGGATCGGCAGCTTCTCGCCGCTGCGGAATTTGCGCGGCGGCAGAATGTGCTCGACCGCATGGTCAATACTTCCGACCGTACACGCAATGAATCTGACTACACTCAACGCTTTCCTTCACCACATCGCGAGGCGATGCAGGTCGCCACGCAGCGCACCGGGCTGGAGATGGCATGGGTATATGGCTTGATCCGCCAGGAATCGCGTTTCGTGCACGATGCGCGTTCTCAGGTGGGTGCGTCCGGCCTGATGCAATTGATGCCGGGCACGGCTCGCTATGTTGCGAAGAAAATCGGCATGAACGACTTCACGCCGGCTGCCGTGAACGATGTGCAGACCAACCTGTTGCTGGGCGCAAGCTATCTGGCAATGGCGCTGAACGACCTGGATGGCTCGGAAGTACTGGCGACTGCCGCCTATAACGCAGGACCGCGCCGCGCTGTCGCATGGCGCGCGACGCTTGGCGTGCCGATGGAAGGTGCGATGTTTGCCGAACTGATTCCGTTCACCGAGACGCGCGATTACGTGAAGAAGGTGATGTCCAACGCGACCTATTACGCTGCACTGTTCGAGGACAAGCCGCAATCGCTGAAAGCACGTCTCGGTACGATTGCGCCGCGCGCACCGCAGGCGATCGATTTGCCGTAATGCCGGTTTCGCTGCATGATGCGGGAATGCCCGCGCAGAAAGCCTGCCAGCCATGATAGACCTGACCATGCAAGCCACCGAACTCGATCCTGCCTTGTCGCAGACGCTGGAGGATGCGCAGAACAGCGCGTTGAAGCTGGTCATCGGCAACAAGAATTATTCCTCCTGGTCGATGCGCGCCTGGGTCGCGATGCGTGCCTTCAATATTCCATTCCAGGAAATTCGCGTGCTGCTGGGCCGTCCCGATACTTCGGCCCGTATTCTGAATTATTCGCCGGCGGGCCGTGTGCCTATTTTGCTGAGTGCGGATACCGTGATCTGGGACTCGCTGGCAATCTGCGAATACCTGGCTGAACAATTCCCCGAAAAGAACATGTGGCCGCAGGATGTGGTGGCGCGCGCCGAGGCGCGCGCCATTTGCGCCGAAATGCATTGCGGTTTCACCGGTCTGCGTTCGGCGATGTGGATGAATATCCGCGCGCGCTTTCCCGGCAAGGGGCGCACAGTAGAAGCCCAGGCAGACATCGGCCGCATCAGCGAGATCTGGGAAAACTGCCTGTCGCAATCGGGGCCGGACGGTTTTCTGTTCGGCGATTTCTCGATAGCCGATGCGTATTTCGCGCCTGTCGTCACGCGTTTCATTACCTACGACGTGGCGCTCGGTCCGGCGCTTGATGCCTATGTCGAGCGCGTCGCGGCCTATCCGGCCGTTGCGCAGTGGATAGCCGGAGCGCTGGCTGAAGCAGAGCACATAGCCAAGTACGATGTCTATCCGGCTTGATTACTGACATGAAGACTTATGTCGTCGGCGGCGCGGTGCGCGACGCACTGCTCGGGGTGCCGGTCAAGGATCGCGATCACGTGGTGGTCGGCGCAACACCGGAACAGATGCTTGCGAACGGTTACACGCCGGTAGGAAAGGACTTTCCGGTGTTTCTGCACCCCGTCACGCATGAGGAATATGCGCTCGCACGCACGGAGCGCAAGACCGCGCCGGGATACAAGGGTTTCGTGTTTCACGCGGATGCCGGTGTAACGCTGGAGCAGGATCTGATACGGCGCGACCTGACGATCAATGCGATGGCGCAGGACGAAGCGGGCAATATCGCCGATCCCTTCGGCGGGCGGACCGATCTCGCGCAAGGGGTCTTCCGTCATGTGTCGCCCGCCTTTGCCGAGGATCCTGTGCGCATTCTGCGTGTTGCGCGTTTCGCGGCGCGCTTCCCGCAATTCCGCGTGGCGGAGGAAACGAACGCGCTGATGAAAAGCATGGTGGACGCCGGCGAGGTCGATGCCTTGGTGCCCGAGCGCGTGTGGCAGGAACTGGCGCGCGGACTGATGGAAGATAGGCCTTCGCGGATGTTCGAGGTGCTGCGTGCTTGCGGCGCACTGCAGCGCATTCTGCCCGAGCTCGATGCCTTGTGGGGCGTGCCGCAGCCGGAGAAGCATCACCCGGAAATCGACACCGGCGTCCACGTGATGATGGTGATCGATTATGCCGCGCAGATTGCTGCCGACTTGCCGGTGCGTTGCGCTGCGTTGTTCCACGATCTCGGCAAGGGCATCACGCAGCCCGAACAATGGCCGAAGCATCACGGCCATGAAATGCACAGCGAGAAGCTCGTAGGAGCGGTGTGCAAGCGGCTGAAGATTCCGAACGATTGCCGCGATCTTGCACTGATGACGGCGCGCGAACATGGCAACGTCGGGCGCGCATTCGAGCTACGCGCGCGCACCGTCGTGATGTTGTTCGAACGCTGCGATGCCTTTCGCAAGCCGCAACGCTTTATCGACATGCTGACCGCATCCGAATGCGATCACCGCGGCCGTACCGGTTTTGCCGAACGCGCTTTCCCGCAGAAGCCTTATCTGCAGGATTTGCTGCAGGCGGTGCAGGCTGTCGATAGCGGCGCAGTGGCGCAGCTGGCGCGGCAGCGTTATCCGGATCAGCCAGAACGCATACCGGAAGCGATACGCAATGCGCGCATTCACGCAATCGAAGACAAGGTCGAGACTGCGCGTAATAGCCGCAATAGCGGTTCAGTCAGCGTTTGATTGCCCGCCGCGCGCTCAGGTCATCGGCACGTAACGGCGATTCGCCAGCGCGTAAGCGCGTAACTCCTCGCGCGTGACGAGCCCGTCTCCATTCGCGTCTATCTTCTCGAAATGCAATACCACTGTGACCATGCCTGCGGCCTGCGCCTGCGATTTGGTCAGCGCCTGCGGTATGGAAGTCCGTTGAGTCGTGTGTGCGCTGCAGAGGCTGTTGCCCGCCAGCTGAGCGATCGCCAGCGCAGCGATCGCGACAAATTTGCTGTTCATAGTGCTCCCCTTGGCGAACCGCCATTAAAAAACGGCGCGCGGGGAGCGGCTACGGCATTTACGCTTTGTTACACCGTCGCAATGTGAGCATCAGAACTTCGGAATGTGCAGCGTCTTGCTGATCATCAGAGTCCCCGACAGCACGAACATCAATGCTAGTGGATGCAGTAGCCAGGGGCCGATTTGCCAAGCGCCCCCATACAGCGTGTCGCCGACAACGTCATACTTGGCGAGCAGCGCGAGGATGCCGGTCAGCACGACGCTTGTCGGAATCGGCGTGCCTTCGAAATAGGCAACCTTGTTACTGCCGGCCGACAGCGTTTCTGCCGTGACGTTGTAGCGCGCCAGGCGGCTCACACCGCAGCAGACGAAATATACGAGCGCCACGCAATCCCAGCCGCCATCCAGTCCTGCGGCAAAGCCGAGCGCAGCAGGAGCAAGGCCGAAGGAAATCACGTCGGCCAGCGAATCCAGTTCGCGTCCGAGCGGCGAATGCTGATTGCGCCAGCGCGCGATACGGCCGTCCAGCACGTCGAAGATGAAGGCTGCAGGCGCCATCGCGGCCGCCCAGTAGAAATCCGACAGCGACGCGCTGCGCATGTAAAGCATGGCGAAAAAAACGGCGGTAACGCCGCAGGCTGCATTGCCGAGCGTAAAGAAATCGGCCAGATGAAAGCCGCGGAGCATCGAAAAATGCTTGGGGGGATTGCCGCTGGAGCGCATGGTGGTCTCGTATTGTAGGAATTGGAAATCAGGCCGACCGGGAAAAGACTCGGTTATCAATAGACCCGCGATCAGGTGCAAGGGTTTAATGATGCCGGCAGTATGGCTAAAGATGGAACTGCCGGCAATCGCGCTTCTCTAAAAAAAGGAAGGATACATTGTCGAACGGCAAGCGCGGTGACTGCGCCGCCGTACACGTTTTATTTACAGGAGGGTCTATGCAAAATCGTTTCCGTTCTTTGTTGGCCGCAATGTCGGCGCTCGCATGTGGCGCTCTCATGTTTGCTTCTCCGGCGCATGCCGCATCGAAGGCGTCGTCGAGCAACTATCAGCAGGCGCGTCAGGCCTGCCTGAATGGCCAAACCTATGAATCGAGGGATGTGTGCCTCAAGGAAGCTGCCGCTGCCGCCGGTGAGGCAAAGAAGGGTAACCTGACCGATACGCCGGATCGCTATCGTCAGAATGCGCTGGCGCGCTGCAATGTGCTCCCACAAGCCGATCGTGACGACTGCGTACGTCGCGTTGAAGGCGATGGCACGGCCTCGGGCAGCATAGGCGAAGGCGGCATCCTGCGTGAAACGCGAACGGTCGTGACCGAACCTTCTCCGTCTTCGTCCTCGCCGGCCGGCAGTACGATGCCCATGCCGGCCCAACCGTCCGGCTCAGGCGGCATGCCGAGCCGTTATTGATCGCCGCGGTAAGTGAAGCAAACAAAAAGCAGACCTCGGTCTGCTTTTTGTTGCGTCGAACCTGACGATCCTTCTATGCTTGCTGTGCGACGAATTCCTCATAGCCGCGGGCGCGCAGCGCACAGGCAGGGCATTCACCGCAACCGTAACCCCAGGCATGCAGTTGCCCCCGCTCACCCAGGTAGCAAGTGTGAGTGCCTTTGCGAATCAGATCGACCAGCGGCTGGCCGCCAAGGTCTTGTGCCAGCCTCCATGTCGTTGCCTTGTCGATCCACATCAATGGGGTTTCGACTTTCAGCTTTGTTGCCATGCCGAGGTTGAGGGCAACCTGCAATGCCTTCATCGTATCGTCGCGGCAATCGGGATAGCCGGAGAAATCGGTTTCGCACATGCCGCCCACTAGCACATCAAGACCTCGGCGGTAGGCGAGCGTGGCAGCAACCGTCATGAACAGCAGATTGCGGCCGGGCACGAAGGTGTTCGGCAGACCGTTTTCCAGCATCGTGATTTCGACGTCGCGCGTCAGCGCCGTATCGGAGATCGCCGACAGCAGTGACAGGTCGATCATGTGGTCCTCGCCCAGCTTGCCGTTCCACTCCGGTGACAGATTGCGCACGGCTTGCAGCACGGTCGGTCGCACCGTCAGCTCGATCGCATGCCGTTGGCCGTAATCAAAGCCGATGGTTTCGACGCGCGCATAACGCGAAAGCGCCCAGGCCACGCACGTGGTGGAATCCTGCCCGCCGCTGAACAGTACGAGAGCGCCTTGTGCAGTTTGCATGGTGTTTCCGTCTTGAAGGAGAATGCGCCGGATTATAGCTGCGCGCTGCCGGTGTTCGATGTCACTGGGCAGGCGAGATCTTGCTGATGGTCTGCTCGATCGTGTCGCCATCCGGTTCCGTGAAGCGTAATCGCACCGGATACCACTCCTTACCGGGCGCGAGCCACAGTTCGACCTTTTGATCTTTGCCGGCGTCCTTGACGATTTTCGTCAGTGGTACTGCGTTCAGACTACCGAGAGGCGTGCTGATCTTTTCCTGTTTGCCGATCTTGAAGGTCCAAGGATCGGCATCCTTTTGGCCGGCCACGATCAGCGAGACCGTATTGCCGGTCTTGAAATTGTTGCCGCGCGCGAGCGCCACCAGTTGCCAGGTCACGCTGTTCCGATCCTGTTCGCCGCCCTTGATTGGATAGGACCCATCGGATGCGCTGAAGGTGATCTTGCCACTACTGCGGTCGAAGGTGGTCGTGGTCTGTTCCTTGCGGAAGCGTTTCTCGCTCGCACTGTTCGGCGCAAGGCCGTAACGATCTATTGCGCCTTCGCTCTTCGCATCGAGAATTTTCCCAAGCAGCGAAGCGCGCGTTTCCGTCGCGATGGCGTACTGCTTTCCGTCGGTATGCCAGTGGACATGCGACGAGCCGTTCAGGGTCAGGCCTTTCTGCGTTGCGGTAATCGTGTAGTCGAGATCGGCAGACGGTGCCGGATCGATCTTGCGGCCGGCGTTCTTTGCTGCGTTCTGCGCAAGCGCCGGTTGCAGTGCGAGCAGGCCGACGAATAGCAGCGAGGGTAGGGTACGGATTGAAATCATGAGTTATTGATAAAGAAAAATCAGTGGTCAGAAGGTAAGGCGTTCACCTTGGACAGCGACATCTCAAGATAATCGCCGTTGATCTCTGTGTAGCGCAGCCGCACCGGATACCACTCCTTCCCCGGTGCCAACCAGATGTCGAGCTTCTGGTCGTAGCTGCCCTGGCGAGGAGTGCGCGTTACATGCCAGGCTGCAATGGTTTTTCCGGCAACGTCGATCGCTTCCTCGCCGACCACTACCATACGCCAAGTATCAAGATCGCGTGTGCCGGCCACCGTGAGATCGATCGTCGCGCCGCGTGTGAAGTGCGTACTGTCGCCGCGGCCGATGGCGGCTAGTTGCCAGATCACGCTGGCGCGATCCTGTTCGCCGCCTTGGCGTGGATAGCTTTTTGTCGAAGCAGAAAAACTGATCGTATTGCGTTGGCGATGAAAGTGCGTCGCGGTTTCCGATTTGCGCAGGCGCTTTTCGCTGTAGATCTCCGGAGAGACGCCGTAATTATCGATCGCACCTTCGCTGCGAAAATGCAGCACGGTGAAGAACAGCACGCCAGCATCTCCGTCCACGGTATAGCGCGCGCCATCGGTCTGCCAGCGGATGTTGCCGTGTCCATACATCGGCTGTCCGTCCTTGGCCGTTTTCTGCACGTCGTATTCCAGCGCAGCGGAAGGCGGCAGATCGATCTTGTAGTGCACGTCGTTGCGATGTTCCGCAGGTGCGCTAGGTGCTGCGGTCGCAGCTTGATTGGCGACGTCGCGGGAATCAGCGTCGGTATCCGCGTTCGTCGGAACGTTGTCGTTTGCGGCAATGCTTGGTGTGGCTGACGCGGTTTGCGTCGCCGGCATCGGCGTAGCGGAGGGCGGCGGGACCGGCTGCGGCTTGGGCTTTCGTACGGCAGGGCGCGCAGGCCTGACGATCGGCTTCGGCGCCGGCGGTGGCAATGTGTGCAGGGCTGCCAGTACCACTTCCTGCTTTTGCGCCGCGGGCAGCGGCATATGCAGCGTATCGCCGAGCCATGCAATGACAATCAGGTGCAGCAATGCCGAAATGCCGAGCACGACCAGCACCCAGCTCCACCCGCGCAGACCAGAGATTCCGCGCGTGCGGACGGAATGCGAGAGCCTGGTCGTTGTCATGGGCGCTAGTGTAAACGGGTCTGGTGTAAAGTGGCGGCGATGCGCCAGGCGCTCATGAGCAATCGCGGAGAACATATGCAGATTCAGCAGGGAAGGGGAATGCGGCACGCGGAGGAGGCGCGATGATCTGGTTCGTTGCCTATTTCTTTTCCGGCGCCTTTGTCGGTGTACTCGCGGGACTGCTTGGCATCGGCGGAGGCATGACGCTGGTGCCCGTACTCGCCGCACTGTTCACGGCGCAGCATTTCGCGCCGGACCATGTGGTGCATCTGGCGCTGGCGACATGCATGGCCGGCATCGTGTTCACTTCCACTTCCAGCGTGCGCGAACATCTGAAGTTCGACGGCGTGGATTTCAGCATCGTCAAGCGGATGACCCCCGGCATGACGATCGGTAGCCTGCTCGCGACGACGGCTTCCGGCTGGATCGCGCAACGGCATCTTGCCTTTGCCTTCGCGGTGATCGTTTTTTTCGCCGCCACGCAAATTCTTCTCGGGCGCAAGCCGAAGGCTTCGCGCACATTGCCCGGCGCCGGTCCCCTATTCGTAATCAGCCTGATCATCGGCATCATCGCCGGACTGGTCTCGGCCGGCGGCGCCTTCCTCTCGATTCCCTTCATGCTGTGGTGCGGCGTGCCGATGAAAAAGACCATAGGCACCGGGGCGATGATGGGCATTCCGCTCGCCTTCGTCGGCACCATCGGTTATGTGATTTCAGGCTGGAACGTGCCAGGCTTGCCGCCCTACAGCGCCGGCTTCGTGCTGCTGCCTGCACTCGGCGGGATCGTTTGCGGCAGCGTGCTGACTGCGCCGGTCGGTGCCCGGCTCGCCCATCGGTTGCCGGTGCCGGTCTTGAAGCGCATCTTTGCCTGCCTGTTGTACATCCTGGCTGCAAAAATGCTGTGGACTTACTGGTAGCGGGAGATCGCAGCCTGTCCCGGGTACGAAATCAATGCTTACGCGAAAACTTCTCGGCAAGCTGATTCAGTTTTTCTGCACGCTGGCGCTGCGCTTCTTCGGCGGCGCGTTGCGCGGCGTCTGCCTTGCGTTTTGCCTTGTGCTGTTCGGCAGTCTTCTTCAGACGCTCTTTCAGACTGGTACTCGCATGCGTGCGGTGCTCTTCGGTGATTTCGTCGGCAGTGCTGCCATCGAGATTGTGCCGTACCGTCGCTTTTTCCATTTCCTTCAGATAACGCAGCGAATGGGTATGGATACCTAGCGCGGTACGCAGCAGCTTGCGGCTGACATCCGGCGTTTGCGCGATGATCTGCTTGTCGATGCCAATTGCCAGAGGCTGGCAATCCCGGAAAACGGTGAATTTTTCCTGCAATTCCTTCAGCAGTTTTCGGGCATCTTGATACGGGTTGGAAGCGGTTTCGGTGGTCATGGACAGCAGGTGTTTTTGTTCTGGCTGCGCAGCATATCACGGCGCTCGTGTCGAGCGCACCTGTCGACGCGCAGTACAAATGAAAAGAGCGCTACGGCAAGCCGTAACGCTCCTTTGTTGTCTATTCCGCCGCAAAGTTGCAGCGGGAGACGCTTTTATCAGGCGGTTGCTTCGGCGTGGCGGCGCTTGGCGATGTAGCCGCCCACGATCACGACGCCGACTGCGAGGACCAGACCTGGAATGCTCAGGTGGCTGTTACCGAAGAGCGCCAGCTCGTGATGCGGCATGTTCGCTTCGATCCATGGCGTGACTGCGGTGTCGGAGAACAGCATCTCGCCGGCCAGATAACCGAGCAGGGCCGCACCCAAGGTGATGATGATCGGGAATTTTTCCATCAGCTTCAGCACCAGGGTGCTGCCGAACACGATCAGCGGAACACTGATTGCCAGGCCGATGATCAGCAGCGCCAAATTGCCGTCCGCCGCCGCAGCCACACCCAGCACGTTATCCAGACTCATCACCAGATCGGCGATCAGAATCGTCTTGATCGCACCCCAGAGGTTCGAGTGACCTTCGATTTCTTCCTCACCCTCTTCATCGGCCAGCAATTGCACGCCGATGTAGAACAGCGCGGCGGCACCGATCAGTTTCAGGTAAGGCAGAGTCAGCAACTGCAGCGCGAAGATCGTCAGCACGATACGCAGGATGATCGCGGCGGCACTGCCGTACAGCACGGCCATTTTCTTTTGTTTCGGGGGCAGCGATTTGGCTGCCAGCGCAATCACCACTGCATTGTCGCCGGACAGCACGATGTTGATCAGGATGATGTTGCCTAGGGCGGCCCAGAAGGCCGGAGAGCTTAATAATTCCATGTCGTCCTCAAGATGAGTTGGTAATAAACGTGGCAGTCTTCCGACCATCTTCTTGTCGATTATCAGAAAAATCTGAGAAATCGCTTTTAGCCACGACGTTTCAGGCATGCATTTCATTCGCCTGAAACCGAATACCTTCGGTTCGAGAAAAACTGATTGAAGCCGAGGTGTAAAGGCCGCTCTTCCGAGGGAGATGCGACCGAAACGCACAGTCGCAGGTTATTCTGAGGATGATTATTGAAACGTAATAAATGCGTTAAAAACTCGTTAAAGTTGTCTGGAAATCAATTCGGAAATTACTACCGTTTTTTGGATTATTTTCTACGCTTAACTTGGCCCCGAGGTATTCGCAGATGCGTACTACCAGTGCGAGGCCCAGCCCTGAGCCGGCGGAGCCGACAAGCGGCTTGACCGGCGTGGTTTGCTGCAGGCGAATCTGGATCGAGGTCGGCAAGCCCGGGCCGGTATCTTCGACGACCACGGCATGCTCCTGCACCCGCACTGTGACGGAACCGAGTTCGGTGTATTGGCAGGCATTGCGGATCAGATTGCCGACGGCCGCCTTCAGCAATTCCTTGGGTGCGGCGACAGCGAAATCGTCGCCGGCTTCGTAGCGCAGTTCGACCGGTTTATTCGCGACCAATACCTTGCAGCGCTGGATCTCCTCGCGGATGACGTCATCGATAAAGGTTTGCGGGCGATTCATGCGATCCGGCGCACGCGCCAATTGCAACAGGATGCCGACGCATTCGGTAGCATCCTGCGCGGCGCGCAGAACGCGTTGGGCCGGCGCGTGCAACTCCGGCCGGCCGTTCGTCTGCTCGACCAGCAGTTCCGCCGCACCGGTGATGATCGTGAGCGGCGTGCGCAATTCATGACTGACGTCGCCGGTAAAGAA
>DATAHI010000087.1:0-36122 GCA_036263255.1 Oxalicibacterium sp.
CTCGATCGCGCGATCGACGCCGGCACAGAAGCCGCGTGGCTGAGCGAGCAGAATTTCGGTATCCATCTTCATCCTTGCATTGATTTCGCGGCACACATTTAAAGTATGCCGATGATTCTGACTTCGAACCGCAGCGCTTGCCCCGCCAGCGGATGATTGAAGTCGAACAGCGCGCCGTCTTCATCCAGTTCGCGCAATACGCCGGCGAAGCGGCCGCCGTTCGGCGCGGCGAATTCGATCAGGTCCCCGACCGCATAGCCTTCGCTGTCGGCATTCTCGTCGAGCGTCGCACGCGATACGCGCTGGAACAGCTCTGGATTGCGCGGACCGAAGGCTTGCTCCGGCGTCAGGTCGAAGCTGCGATGCGCATCCTCTTCCAGCCCGACCAGACAGGCTTCGAGAAACGGCGCCAATTGCCCCTGTCCCAGTTGCAGCGTCGCAGGACTCTCATCGAAGGTGCTGACGATGTCGACGCCATCCTGCGAAGAGAGCCGATAATGCAGCGTCAGGTAAGCACTTGCCGTCACGACCGGACGTGGTAAATTTGCCATGCGTAGTCGGCTTGTAAAAAAGCAGCGAATAAAGCAGCCGCTATTTTAAGCCACCTTGCCGGTCAAATCGCCGATACAGTTGCGGCACATCGACCGGCCAGCCTTCACCAACAAGAAAAAGAAGAGGCGATATGGCAATCACAGACTGGCCGGAAGACCAGCGCCCACGCGAACGACTGATCCGGCATGGCGCCGCTGCACTCTCCGACGCGGAGCTGCTGGCGGTATTCCTGCGCGTTGGGGTGACCGGCAAAAGCGCAGTGGACTTGGGGCGCGACATGGTCTCCCGCTTCGGTTCGCTGAACGGCCTGTTCTCAGCCTCGCTGCAGGATTTTTCCTCGGTAAACGGACTGGGCCCGGCCAAATACGCGCAATTGCAGGCGGTGCTCGAACTGGCAAAGCGCGCATTGGCCGAAGAACTTCAGGCCGGTGTTCGCCTCGATTCGCCGCACACCGTCAAGCAATACCTGCAGCTGAGCATGAGCCGCAAGGCGCACGAATCGTTCACCGTGCTCTTTCTCGATGTGAAGAACCGGCTGATCGCCAGCGAGGAGCTGTTTCGCGGCACCTTGACGCAAGCCAGCGTCTACCCGCGCGAAGTGGTCAAGGCCGCACTCGCGCACAACGCCGCAGCGCTGCTGCTTGCCCACAATCATCCTTCGGGTTCACCGGAACCCAGTGCTGCCGACCATTCCCTGACCCATGCCTTGAAAACCGCGCTGGCCTTGGTCGACGTCCGGGTGCTGGATCATTTCGTCGTGGCGGGCAGCCAAGTGTATTCGTTTGCCGAGCATGGAGACTTGTAATGCCGGCCACAGGCAAGAGCGACTCCTCAAATTGTTAAATTCGTGATTTAAACTAGAAACAGTTTTTTTACGCAAGTCATTGAATTCTCTAAAATTTTTAGATATACTCTCGTTTTTTCCAATTCTGGAATCTTTTAGGGAGTACTCACATGGCACGTGTCTGCCAAGTTACCGGGAAAGGGCCGATGGTCGGCAACAACGTTTCCCACGCAAACAACAAGACGAAACGCCGCTTTTTGCCGAACCTGCAAAACCGTCGCATCTTCGTTGAATCCGAAAATCGCTGGGTCTCGCTGCGCGTATCGAACGCCGGTCTGCGCGTGATCGACAAGATCGGCATCGACGCCGTGCTGGCCGACATGCGCGCCCGTGGCGAAAAAGTCTAACTAGCAGCTAGCAGAATAAAGGAACCATCATGGCTAAATCAGGCCGCGACAAAATCAAGCTGGAATCGACCGCAGGCACGGGTCACTTCTACACCACCACCAAGAACAAGCGCACGATGCCGGAGAAAATGACGATCGTGAAGTTCGATCCGAAAGTTCGCAAGCACGTGGAATACAAGGAAACCAAGATCAAGTAATCGATCTTGCGATTCGCAGAAAAGCCGCTCATCGAGCGGCTTTTTTATTGCCGATCTGTATTGCAGATTCATCCCGTCATGCCGGTATATGATGGCGCACAAGAAACATCAACGGAAAGCTCATGTACTTACCGGAACATTTCCAGCAGACCGATCATGAACAGCTGTACGGCCTGATCGAGCAATCGCCCTTCGGTATTCTGGTCACCGCTTCAGCGACCGGACTTGAAGCAAACCATCTGCCCTTCGAACTCGATCGCAACCGGGCCGAACATGGCAGCCTGTTCTGTCACGTCGCCCGTTCCAACAACGTTTGGCAATCGGAAGCTGCGCTCGAAACCTGTCTTGCGATCTTCCAGGGTCCCAGCGCCTACATTTCTCCCAGCCTGTATATATCGAAGCAGGAAACGCACATGGTGGTACCCACATATAACTATGTCGCGGTTCACGTGACGGGACGCCTTATCGTGCACGACGATGTGCGCGCGGTTCGCGGTCTGGTCGCGCGGCTTACCCGGCATTTTGAAATGGACAGAGAAGTACCCTGGAAAATGGCAGATGCGCCGGCCGCATTCATCGAGGATCGGCTGAAGCATATTGTCGGCCTGGAAATCGAGATCACCGGCAAATGGAAAATGAGTCAGAACAGAAGCCCGGCCGATCAACAAAGCGTGATCGCGGGATTGACCACCGGCAGCACGGAAGAAAAAGCCGTCGCAGGCGTCATGACGCAAATTGCCTCGCGCGAGCCTCAGTAGACGAGCAGGCCGACACAAATAAAAAAGCCCGGCTAACCGGGCTTTTTTTCATGCGCTATCGGATCACGCGTAGCTACGCAGCCGCAGAGAAAATTCACGCAGCGAGGCGATACCAGATGCTTCGGCGCGCGCGCACCAGTCCTGCAACTGTTGCAGCAATTGATCGCGCGTCGCATGCGAGCGGCCCCAGATCGCACCCAGTTCGACACGCATCTCGTGCATCGTCTTCAGGGTCTTGCTGTGCTCGAACAAGGTGCTCAGCTGTTCCTTGTGCGGTTCCTGCAGTTGGGTCGGCTCACGGTGCAGCAGCTTGCGTGCCGAACGCAGATAGCCGGATTCCAGATTCGCCTTTGCCTTCAGATGTTCGCGCTCCTCGCGCCAAGTCTTCTTCAGCGACTTCGCGTATTTGGCTGCCACGTCGTAGCGGTTTGCGATCACGGCCTGCAAGGTATTGAAATCCAGATGCGCCTTGCCATGTTCGAACTTCGGCTCGGGTGCGACTTTCTTCACCGTGGCAAGACCAAGCGATTCCAGGATGCGGATGTACATCCAGCCGATGTCGAACTCGTACCACTTGGACGACAACTTGGCCGAGGTGCCGAAGGTGTGATGGTTGTTGTGCAGCTCTTCACCGCCGATGATGATGCCGATCGGGAAAATGTTGGTCGCCGCGTCGTTGCACTCGTAATTGCGATAGCCCCAGTAGTGTCCGATACCGTTGATGATGCCGGCAGCAGTCAGAGGGATCCAGATCATCTGGATTGCCCAAACGGTAACGCCAATCACGCCGAACAGCATGATGTTGATGATCATCATGATCGACACGCCGAGGGCGCTGTGTTTGGAATAGAGATTGCGCTCGAGCCAGTCGTCAGGAGTGCCGTGTCCGTATTTTTCCAGCGTTTCCTTGTTCTTCGATTCCTCGCGGTAAAGTTCCGCGCCCTCAAAGAACACTTTCTTGATGCCGCGCACCACAGGGCTGTGCGGATCCTCTTCGGTCTCGCACTTGGCGTGATGCTTGCGGTGGATCGCGACCCATTCCTTGGTCACCATGCCTGTGGTCATCCAGAGCCAGAAACGGAAAAAGTGCATCACGGCCGGATGCAGGTCGAGGCCGCGGTGCGCCTGCGAGCGATGCAAAAAGATCGTGACCGACGCGATCGTGATATGCGTCATCACGGCCGTATAGAAAAATATCTCCCAGCCGCTGGCGTTAGTCAGTCCGTTGGAAAAGAAATCAAGTACTGCGCTGAATGTCATTGCTGCTCCATGCTCCATGAAAAAGTGCCATTCATGCCGCTATTGTCTTGCTTCATAATCCGCGATCGGCTGCGTGGCTGGCGGTACAAATTGTACCCGGTTTATCTGCTTAATCCTTGTTTTTGAAGGCTTTTCCGACAAATTTACTCGGTTCTTTTGACAACAGATTGCTCATTGAACAATCTCATTTCGCTTTTGCAAAAGGAACCGCAACACCATTTGCCTGGAAGCTGCGCCATACAGCGCGATTGACCGCAGACGTCACCGCAGGTTTCCCGATTGTTGCGGATTCGAGCCAGCACGTCAGTTCCAGTTCGATTCCGTCGGCAGTGAAGCGCGACACGAAGGCCTGCGGCTGTTTTGCGCTGCAGTCCACGCCATCGACTTCAAGTGCGGCCTCTCGCAGCAATTTCAATGCGTATTCCAGGTCAGCTTGATACGCGACGACAATCTGTATGGATATCTGCAAGGTCTTGTCGGTACCGGAAAAGTTCTGCACCGGTATCGATAGCAGCATGTCGTTTGGCACAACCGTTTCCGCGCCATCACTGCTGCGCAAGGTCGTGTAGCGCGCGTTGATGCTGACGATACGTCCCGAAAACTTGTCGACGGTGATGACGTCGCCTATCGTAAGGCCGCGTTCGAAGAGGATGATAAAGCCTGAAACATAGCTGCTTGCAAGGCGTTGCAAACCCAAGCCCAGCCCTACGCCGAGCGCACCTGTAAATACGGATAACACCGTCAGATCGATGCCGACGAGTGACAAGCTGAGCAGCAACGCAAGCAGGATCAACACCGCGCGGCTCATGCGCGCCAGCAGCACGCGGGCCGACGAGTTCATGCTGTTGAGCCGCATCAGACGCTCTTCTGCTGCAGCCGCTGCCCACAAGGCAAGAATCAGCGTTACGCCAACCCACAGGACCGCCAGCAATATCGCCATGACGGAAACCTTGTTGTGCCCGAGACGAATGGTGGTCTGATCGAAGAAATCGAGTACGTCGGGCAGCAGGCCGGTGATATGGAGAGAAACCGCAATCCAGACCAGCAGCGCAAACAATTTTTCGCACGCGACGATCAGCCCGTTCGGCGGGCCGCGACGCGCGAATACGCGTTGCATGATGTATAGCGCTACGCGTATCAGGGCGAACGAACCGACGAGGGGCATTGCAACACGCAACAGATCAACGTGGCCCATGCGTTCGAACATCGGCTTGACCAGCGCGATCAGGGCCAGGGTCAACAGTGGCCACAGCACGCGCACGAAACTTTCCACACCGAACCGCACCATGCCGCGCCCGACGTTACGCTGCGTCAGATCGCGGCGCAGCAGGCGCGCGATGCTCCAGCCGAGGGCGAAGCAAACCAGCAGTGCCAGAATCTGCCAGCGCAAACCGGGACTACCCAAATCCTCCAGCGCATCGCGCCAGAGATCAAACAGAGGATTCGACTTCATTTCCTTCGTGCAAGCACCGCCGCAAAGAAGCCGTCGGTCTGGTGTTGCAATGGCGAGAGCTTCAGATAATCTTCCATCGGCAGTTCAATTTTCTGCTCGGCCAACACTTCCTTCATCGGCACCAGCATGAATTCTTCATGCTCGGCAAGAAACTGTTCGACGATCGCTTCGTTTTCCTCATCGAGAATGCTGCAGGTTGCGTAGACCAGGCGACCGCCGACCTTCACCAGCCGAGCGGCACCCGCGAGGATCGACTTCTGCTTTTGATTGAGTTCTTCCAGCGCCTGCGGCGACTGCCGCCACTTGATATCCGGATTGCGGCGCAAGGTCCCCAACCCGCTGCACGGCGCGTCGACCAGCACGCGATCGATCTTGCCGGCAAGACGCTTCACCTTCGCATCGTTCTCATGTGCGATCACGACAGGATGCACATTCGACAGACCGCTGCGCGCGAGACGCGGTTTCAGCTTCGCAAGCCGCTTGTCCGACACATCGAAGGCGTACAGGCGACCGGTGTTACGCATCGCAGCGCCGAGCGACAAGGTCTTGCCGCCCGCACCCGCGCAAAAATCGACCACCATCTCGCCGCGTTTGGCCCCGACGATCTGCGACAGCAACTGGCTGCCCTCGTCCTGAACTTCGATCGCACCATCCTTGAACAGCGGCATGTTTTGCAGCGCCGGCTTTTTCATCACGCGGATGCCCAGCGGCGCATATGGCGTCGGCTCGCATGCGATCGGCGCTTCGGCCAGCGCGGCGACGACTTCAGGACGCGTTGACTTCAGCGCATTGACGCGCAGATCCAGCGGAGCCGGCTGATTCATTGCCTGCGCGAATTCGAGCGTCTGCGCTTCCCCGTCGCGCGCCACCAACTTCTCGAACAGCCATGCGGGCAAGTTGGCGCGCAGCGCAGCCGGCAGGGTCGTACGGTCGATCTGCATGACGCGCAGCAGCCATTGCGTTTCCTGCTCCGACAAACCGGAAATCGCATCGACGTCCACCGCGTCCGCCAGCCCCAGCAAGGCCATGCGACGCATCGCAGGGCCGCTGCCCGATTCCGAAAAATGCGTGTACACCGACTTGTTGCGCAACAGGCCGTAGATTGCTTCGGCGATCACGCCGCGTTCGCGTGAACCAAGCTTCGGGTGTTCGCGGAAGTACCGCGACAGCGTGACATCGGCAGGACCGGTAAAGCGCAGCACCTCGCGCAGCACGTCTTCCGTGGCTGCCACGATTGCAGGAGGCAATCTCATGCGTATTCCTTCTATTGAATGTAGGTGAAACCGCTAGTTTTGCGATTCACACAGTACGTGAGCGGGCACGTCAGGCGATTCGATCTGCACGCGGCCATCAACCAGATGCAGGCGCTCCTCGACGAACCAGCGGATCGCGCGTGGATAAATCACGTGTTCCTGCTCCAGCACGCGGGCAGCAAGAGTTTCCTCGGTATCCTGCGGCAGCACCGGTACGGCGGCTTGCGCAACGATGGGGCCGTGATCAAGATCCGCGGTCACGAAATGCACAGTGGCACCGTGCACGCGCACGCCGGTGCTCAGGGCTTGCCGGTGCGTTGCCAGACCCGTGAAGCTCGGCAGCAAGGAGGGATGAATGTTCAGCATGCGGCCGGCGTAATGAATGACGAAGGCTGCCGTAAATACCCGCATGAAACCCGCCAGTACAACGAGGTCGGGCCCATAAGCATCGACTTTTTCGCGCAGCGCGGCGTCAAAAGCTTCGCGCGTCGGGTAGTCGTTGTGCGCAACGATCGCAGTGGCGATGCCCTGCCGTTCCGCATAGATCAAACCCGCCGCATCGGCACGATTGCTGATGACGGCGACGATCTGCGCCGGCCATTTTTCATTGTTGGCCGCGCGGATGATGGCTTGCATGTTGGTACCGCGGCCGGAAATCAAAATGACGATCTTCTTCATGGCGCGCATTGTACCGTACCGCACCACGAAAGCCTCTTAAGGCGGCGCAAACCCGACGAAATACGGGAGGAATCGCAGAAAGAAAGTGAAGGGAAAGGACGATCGGGAAAAACGTAGCCGCTGCAACAGCGGCCAGAGGGAACTACTGAAAGGAATAGAACACGCGGAAAGCGATTTTTTTCTCGGCCCAGAAATCTGCGGCATCGCGAAATACGTCGAGCAGCGTCTCGCGCGCTTCCTTGTCGAACTTCGGCGTATTGGGCAATTGCTCGAGCACGACGAGAAAGCCCGGCTGCGGTCCCGCCTTGTGTGCGAGGTCGGTGAGGCAGTCCGATAGCGCATCGAAATTCTTGCCGAAGTGCCGCGGAAAATGAAAGGCTTCGGCGATCGTCGCCAGCACCTGCTGCTTAGTGGCAGCATGCGCGCAATGAGCGTACAGAAAATGCTGTCCGAGCCGGGCAGCCTCTTCCTGCAATTCGGTCACCCGAAATGCGCGGATCGACTGCACCACGTTCGGCGGCACGGTTTTAAACAAACTCATCTATTCTCTTCCCCGGCAAATTGACGTCTGGCGCTTATTCGACAACACGCTTGAAGGTCCGGTAATGATCGGCGGTGTAATAGTACTCATGCGGTGGCCGACCGCCGGTAATGATCCGCCTTGCTCCCCTGTTGCGCGCATGCGGCGTTCTGACAGTGAATTCGCGATAATACCCGCGCTTTCGCTGCGGCAAAACCTTTTCATAGTTTCCGAAGACCGCGCCATCCTTCTCATAAGGGAAAGGACCGCCTTGCTGAATAAGCAAAATTGTCTGCCGTGCTTCCGGCGGCAAGTCGGCCAGGCGCACCGCCTGCAATCCATCGGCGTTGAAGGCGGATGCATTGTACGTCAGTAATAAGGCGGTAATAAATAGCAAAAAGGCTGAAAAACCACGAGAAATTCGCCAATTCATCGGCATTTCTGCGAAATCCTTTCAAAAAAGGGGTATGCGACCCTGAACCTGGCAAGGTTAGCGTGTTGCAGGGATTGAAGCAATATTCCCGCCATTCTGAGCGGATGGCGTTGAGAAAAAGGAAAGTATTTCCTTTTTGTGCGCAAGGGCATCCCTGCGTCCCAGTTCAATGAGTTCGCAGGTGTAGCTTTTTTCAAACAATAAATAAGAGGCCAGCGCCGAACCACGGACTTCGGTCGCGCCGATGCCGGACAGCAGAATACGGACCGGGCGCGGCAGGCTGCCGATATGCCGGCTCGCGATCAAGTCCAGCCGTTCGGAAGGAGCGATGGTCAACATCTCGATCGGACGCAATTGCGCCTGTGCGCACTGCTCCGGGGTCATGAACGAAAGGGTGTGGTTCACACGGTTGAGCCGTTCGATGTCGACCTCCAGCGTATCGAGAAAGATACTGGACATCGCATGACCCGCAATCTGGGCCAGGCTCGGATACTGCGCCATCGGCGCGGCCTGATCGCTGACAGGCTCCAGCAAACGGCCGGCACCGACCACGAAAATCTTGTCCGCTCCAAGATGGATCGCCGGTGAAATCGGCGCGATCTGCCGCATGGAACCGTCACCGAAATATTCGCGCCGGCCGGCACAGAAGATCGGCGTGGCGGGGAAAATGAGCGGAATTGCCGAAGACGCAAGCAGATGATCGATGCCGATCTGGGCACGCATCGCGATACGTTGCGACCGCACCCAGGGTTCGATATTGGCTTCGGTCTGGTAAAAAGTGATGTGCCGGCCGGCAGTATAGGAAGACGCGGTCACCGCGAGCGCATGCAGCTTGCCCTCTTCCAGCGCGGCGTCCAGCTTGGGCAGATTCAACATGCGGTTCAGCAAGCTGACCAGCGGCGTATTGTCGAGCAATGAAGCCGGAGGATGCGCCTTCCACGATCGCGCCAGCCAGCCAAAGGACAGCAAGGACAGCCACTTGGCGCCGGAACGCAGCACGCCCAGCGAATCGGAGCGGTACACCTGATCCGCCGTGAAGTTTTCCCAGACGCGGGCGATACGGTCGAGGCCACTGCCGAAATCGGCAGCATGGCAGGCCAGCGCAGTCGCATTGATCGCACCGGCCGAGGTGCCGCAGATGATGTCATAGGGATTGCGTTCGGCATCCCAGCCGGCGCCGTGCAGAATCGCAGATACCGATTGCAGCACGCCGACTTGGTAGGCGGCCCGCGCACCGCCTCCGCTCAATATCAACCCGATCTTTTTCGACTCTTGCATGCAGCCAATTATTCAGGCGTTTATTGCGCGCGGCAAGCAACATCGTCATGAGATGCGAACCAAGTACGATATTGTTCACAAGCGCTCATCGCACGGCACAAAAAAAGCGGACCGAAGTCCGCCTTTTCAGTTTTGCAGCGCCGCCAGTGCGCTGTCGCGTATCTGTTCGACCGGGCCGAGGCCGGCGATCTTGCGATACTTGGGGGCACCCGGAACGCCCGACTGCGCCCACTTGTTGTAGTAGTCGACCAGCACCTCGGTCTGGTCGTGATACACCTGCAAGCGCTTCTTGACCGTTTCTTCCTTGTCGTCTTCACGCTGGATCAGTTCTTCCCCCGTCACATCGTCGCGACCCGCAACCTTTGGCGGATTGAAGCGCACGTGATAGGTGCGGCCCGACGCGGGATGCACACGACGCCCGCTCATGCGTTCGACGATGGCTTCGTCCGGCACGTCGATTTCCAGCACATAGTCGATCGCGACGCCGGCTTCCTTCATTGCGTCGGCTTGCGGAATCGTCCGCGGAAAGCCGTCGAACAAATAGCCGTGGGCGCAATCTGGCTGCTTCAGCCTGTCCTTCACCAGACCGATGATGATGTCGTCCGACACCAGACCGCCTTCGTCCATGATCTTCTTGGCAGCAAGGCCCAATGGCGTTCCAGCTTTCACCGCCGCGCGCAGCATATCGCCGGTCGAGATTTGCGGAATATTGAATTTTTCCTTGATGAAGCCGGCTTGCGTGCCTTTACCGGCACCAGGCGCTCCTAGAAGGATGAGGCGCATGAAATTTTCCTAAATGAGAGTTTGAAATTTGGCGCAGCAGGCGCCGGAGACAAATTGTGGTCAAAGCAGGCAACAACGTGGCACGAAACTTACCACAAAACGACATGCATCCGATGCTTTTCCATCCCACGCAAGCGGTTAATCAGCTGCCGAAATGCTGACGAACGCGTTGCAGGTCTTCCGGTGTATCGACTCCCGCCGCCGGCGCGTGATCTGTCACATGCACGGCAATTGGATAGCCGTGCCAAAGCACACGCAGCTGCTCCAGCGATTCGATCTGTTCGAGCGGCGACACGGCCAGACGCGGATACTCCTGCAGGAAATCGTTGCGGTACGCATACAGGCCGATGTGGCGCAGCGGCGCATAGCCTTCAGGTAACGCTTCTTTTGTTTTTGCGAAACCATCGCGATGCCAGGGAATCGTCGCTCGTGAGAAATACAGCGCGCGACCGGATTTGTCGAGCGCCACTTTCACCACATTCGGATTGAAGGCATCGGTCACATCGTGGATCGCATGCGCCGCGGTCGACATCGGCGTGCCCGCCGAAATCAGCGCTGCGGTCGCCGCGATCAATGCCGGTTCGATCAGCGGTTCATCGCCTTGCACATTGACGACAACCGCATCGGCGGCCAAGCCGGCGGCAGCTGCGACTTCGGCAATGCGGTCGGTGCCCGACGGATGATCGCTACGCGTCATGCGCGCATCGATGCCGTGGCGCTTGCACGCAGCGAGAATATCTTCGTGATCGGTGGCAACGATGACTTGCGCAGCGCCGGACTGCAGCGCGCGTTCTGCCACGCGCACAATCATCGGGCGGCCGCCGAGGTCCGCCAGTGGCTTGTTCGGCAATCGCGTGGACGCCATGCGCGCAGGGATGATGACGACGAAGGACATGAAATAACTAGAAAGGAAACGTCAAACCACGGTGGTCGACGCAAGTGCGGACAAATGCATCACGGCGCCATTTCGGCGCTGCCGTGGCCTTGCAGGTCGCGCGCCTGATCCGCCCACATGATCGGAATACCGTCGCGAATCGGATAAGCAAGGCGATCGGCGCGGCAGATCAGTTCCTGCGCCTTCTTGTCGTGTTCGAGCGGACCTTTGCAGATCGGGCAAACCAGGATGTCAAGCAAGCGAGCGTCCACGTAATTTCTCCACAATTCTGTCGGCCAGCGCAGTATCGATCTGCGCTGTGACCGGGACGACCCATATGCGAGGGTCGTTGCGCAATGCGCCATTCTGGCGACATTTTACTGCATCCTTCTCCGTGATCAGAATGACATCGGCGGGCAAATCGGCAAAGGGATTGTCAGCAAAATCGTAATGGTCAGGCAACGGAAATTCCGTGAACCGGATGTCGCAAGCACGCAGCGTTGCAAAGAACCGCTCCGGGTTACCGATGCCGGCAGCTGCCACAATTCGTGCCGGCGAGAAACCGCTGACCGTGACGGCAAAGGATTTCAGCGCACGCGTATGTGCGTGGCCGCCAGGCTCGGCCGAGGACATCAATTGTTCGGCCAGTACTCCGAGCAATTGCATCCGGTAAGACTCTGCAATGCGCGCTGCATCGTCGTGCGAACCGTTGACCACGGTGAAATCGCGGCGGCGCGTTGCCGGTTCGCGTAAGGGTCCTGCCGGCAACAACCATCCATTGCCGATACCACGGCCATCGAACAACACGATCTCGACATCACGAGCGAGCCGATAATGTTGCAAGCCATCGTCCGCAATCAACACGTCAATTTCCGGATGCGCTGCAAGCAAGGCGCGACCGGCGGCGACGCGATCGCGCGCAACCATCACCGGGCAGCCGGCACGATGCGCAATCAGCAAAGGCTCGTCGCCTACCTGGTCCGCGGTGGCCGAGACGTCGACCAGACGCGGCGCATGCGCAGCGCCGCCGTAACCGCGCGAAATCACGCCGGGATGAAAACCCAGGGCTCGCAGGTGCTGCACCAGCCAGATCGTGAATGGCGTCTTGCCGGTGCCGCCAACGAAGATGTTGCCGACCACCACGACTGGAACTGGGAGCCGCTCCGACTTGCACACTCCACGACGATACAGAGCACGGCGCAAGCCCGACAACGCGCCGAACAACCAGGAAAAGGGCAGCAGCGCGCGTGCCGCAGCATCGCGGCGCGACCAGGTTCGTGCAAAAAACGTTTCGAGGGAGGAGCGTCGGATGGCCACGTCGTCTTCGGTCAATTCATCGATGGACGTGCAACGATGCCGGTTGCAGCGCTTATTTCTTGCCGCTGCTCTGGGCGGCGAAGGTGACACGGGAATATCCGGCGATGCGCGCCGCTTCCAGCACATTGATTACCGTCTGGTGCGTGGCCGTAGCGTCGGCGTTGATGATGACGACCGGATCGATATTCGCCTTGCCGGAGGCGCGTGCCGCGTTCGCCAGCTCATCTGCCAGATCTTCCGGGCTGTGCGCGGCGGTGCGAACATTGTTCACCGCATAGCGGCCCTGCGCATCGACCCCTACATTGATTTCAAATGGACGGTCGGCCGCTTTTTCTGCATCCGCCGTCGGCAGTGTAATCTGCAGCGCGGTCAGCTTGCTGTAGCTGGTGGTCACCATCAGGAAGATCAGGATCACCAGCAGCACGTCGATGAACGCGATCAGATTGATTTCCGGATCTTCGCGGCCCTGCCCTTTGCGAAAGTTCATGAATGGCGTCCGCGTTTATTTGCGATGGTTGTGCACGATGTCGACGAACTTCACTGCCTGCTGTTCCATGTCGATGATGAAACTGTCGACCAGCGCGCGGAAGTGGCGATAGAACACCAGCGAAGGCATCGCGATCGCGAGGCCGAAGCCGGTGTTATATAGCGCGATCGAAATGCCGTGCGCCAGTTCGGCCGGATTGGTACCGGTGCCGGTCGCATTCTGCGAACCGAAGATTTCGATCATGCCGACAACGGTGCCGAACAAGCCCATCAATGGCGCCAATGAAGCGACGGTACCCAGCGTGGTCAGGAAGCGTTCCAGATCGTGTGCGGTGCCGCGCCCCGCTTCCTCGATGGATTCCTTCATCACATCGCGCGGTGCATCAACATTGCGCAAGCCTGCCGCCAGCACGCGGCCGAGCGGCGAATTCTGTTCCAGCGTCGCCACCACGTTCGCATCGATTTTGCCATTGTGATAGACGCGAATGACTTCCTGCAGCAGGGTCGGCGGCAAGATTCTGCTGCGGCGCAGAGACAGCGAGCGCTCGATGATCAGCGTCACGGCGACGATCGAAGCGATCAGCAGCAACCAGATCGGCCAACCTGCTGCGTGAATAATGGCGAACAATGGGTGCTCCTTGTGGTGGTTCTTGATCGGGATGCAGAAATGTAACTTGTTGACGGCACATGAGCAAGGGTCAGGAAAACGTTGTGCGGTCGCCTCACCCCTAAGTCCCACGGCCCATATGCATACGACAGTTTGTACACAGATTCTGTGGATAAGCTTGTGCGTAAGCGCGGCAATCGTTTCAAAGCGCTTGATTTGAAAACGAATTTTTCCTTTGCCCGGGAAAAAGGCGATGTGCAGCTCGCCGCTGCAAGCGTGCTTTCCGCGCGAGCGCTATATGTTCCGCAATAAAGCGAGACGCGCACCGCTTGCGTTTCTGCTGGGCAGTCCGCATTTCCACTTTCTGACATTGATTGGGGACGCATTCTTATAGGTCGAGCTTTGCAAACTTCTTATCATGCACAGCAGAGGCGCTTACTTGGCGTGTCTATCCCATGACAACCATCACTAGGAGATCAACATGGCTTCAGACAAGGACAATCAAAGCAGCAAAAGCAACGCGGGCGGTCAAAACCGTACCAGCAATCGCGGCTTCGCCTCGATGGATCCGGACAAGCAGCGGGCGATCGCCGCACAAGGCGGCCGTGCTGCCCATGCTAGCGGCAATGCACACGAATTCTCTTCGGAGGAAGCGCGCGAAGCCGGACGCAAAGGCGGCCAAGCCAGCCACGGCGGCGGCGCACAGGCCTCCAACAAGAGCAATTCGGGCAGCAGCTCGGGCAGCCACGGCTCATCGAGCCACACGCGCGGCGGCTCCAGCGAGCAGCACTCGGAAGCGGGCCGCCAGAGTCACAAGAATGAATAGTGATTCGCGCCGATTCGCATGACATGACGGTCGGCAGGCAAAAGGCATCGGCATGGCCGATGCCTTTTTCTTTCCGCCGCTTGTCGAGCAAGGCAGTGCAATCTTCTACAATGCGTGCATGGCATCCCTTCCCTCCTCACCCGATCGCGCCGGCCCGCCGGTATTGAGCGTTTCCGAGTTGAACCAGGCAGTCTCGCGTCTACTGGAGCGCAGCTTTCCGCTCGCCTGGATCGCTGGCGAAATCTCTAACTTCACGCGCGCTGCTTCCGGGCACTGGTACTTCACGCTGAAGGACGACGCCGCGCAGGTGCGCGCAGTGATGTTCAAGAGCCGCGCCCAGTATGCGGATTTCGCGCCACGCGAAGGCGACAAGGTGGAGGTGCGTGCGCTGGTCAGCCTGTATGCGCCGCGCGGCGACTATCAATTGAGCGTGGAATCGATACGCCGCGCCGGCGTCGGCAACCTGTACGAGGCGTTTCTGCGCCTCAAGGAAAAACTTGAAGCCGAAGGCCTGTTCGATGCGGCGCGTAAGCGGCCGCTGCCCCGCTTTGCCCGTACCATCGGCATCGTCACCAGCCCGCAGGCGGCTGCGCTGCGCGACATTGTCACCACGCTCAAACGTCGCGCGCCGCACGTGCAATTGATCCTGTACCCGACACCCGTGCAAGGCGATGGTGCTGCGCAAAAAATCGCACAGGCGATCGCGACCGCCTCGGCGCGTGCCGAATGCGACGTGCTACTGGTATGCCGCGGCGGAGGGAGCATCGAAGATCTTTGGTCCTTCAATCACGAACTTGTGGCGCGCACCATTGCCGGCTGCGATCTGCCGGTCATCGTCGGCGTGGGCCACGAGACGGACTTCACGATTGCCGATTTTGCCGCCGACGTGCGTGCACCGACGCCAACCGCCGCAGCCGAGATGGCGGCAACCCCGCGCGCAGACTGGCAAGCCACGTTGGCAAAACAAAGCGAGTGCCTGCTGCGCGCGGGACGGCGACATCTCGCCGAACGGGGACAAACCCTCGACTGGCTCGCTTCACGCTTGATCAGTCCGTCCGCCTACATCGCGCACGAACGCACGCGCCTGCAGGGGCTGCAGGCGCGGCTCGGCCATGCAACCCACATGCCGCTGACGCAAGCGCAGCTTGCACTGGCGCGCCTGCGCGCACGTTGGGAAGCGCAGTTGCCGGACACGCGCGCGCATCGCCTGCACGTCAAGCATGGCGCCCAGCGATTGACATTGCGCATGTGCGCACAGCTCGCGGCACGACGCCAGGCACTGTCTGCACTCGCTGCGCAGCTGGAAATGCTGAACCCCCAGCGCACACTGGAACGCGGTTACGCGATCGTCGCCGACGAGCAAGGCAGAATCCTGCGTACGCCGCAGGAATTGCAACCGCGTAAAAATCTTCGTGTGCGATTGGCAGAGGGTAGCGCCGAGATCGGTATTGCGAGCGTGCAGCAAACATTGGAATAAGACGGTTTCCGGCAAAGAATTTCAAAAGGTGCAAGCCTTGCCCAACCGTTTTACAATAAGGGCCTTTCAAAAAGAACATCTTTTCTTCAACCCCGATTTTTAACCCGATTCATAAGGACCACCATGGAACATACCCTGCCGGCATTGCCCTATGCGATGGATGCACTTGCTCCGCATATTTCGAAAGAAACGCTGGAGTATCACTACGGCAAGCATCATCAAGCCTACGTGACGAACCTGAACAACCTGATCAAAGGCACGGAATTCGAAAACATGTCTCTGGAAGACATCATCAAGAAGTCCTCCGGCGGCGTGTTCAACAACTCGGCACAAGTGTGGAACCACACCTTCTACTGGAACTGCATGAAGCCGAACGGCGGCGGCGCAGCAACCGGTGCTGTCGCAGATGCGATCAACAAGAAATGGGGCTCCTTCGACAAGTTCAAGGAAGAATTCACCAAGTCCTGCGTCGGCAACTTCGGTTCCGGCTGGACCTGGCTGGTGAAGAAGGCCGACGGTTCGGTCGACATCGCCAACACCTCGAATGCACAAACCCCGCTGACTTCCGCCGACAAGCCGCTGATGACCTGCGACGTGTGGGAGCATGCATACTACGTGGACTACCGCAATGCGCGTCCGAAGTATGTCGAATCGTTCTGGAACCTGGTCAACTGGGACTTCGTCAACAAGAACTTCGCATAAGCGCATCCGGTTTCCGGTTCGACCAAAAGCCCCTGCCATCAGGGGCTTTTTCATTCATGCCACGGCCCATTGAACGCTTATGCCTGTTTTGCATGAGCAAATATCAATGTTATCGTTGGCCCACGTCGGCGCGCTTGTTATAGTCGCGTCACCTTGCATTGCATCAACGCGCCGCAGGCGCCTCTTACATGGAGCACCTATGCTGAAAAAAATCATGCTCGCCGCTGCCGCCACGGCTGCGCTCTTGTCCAGCGCTGCACATGCGCAAGAAAAACCGCTGTTGAATGCCTCGTACGACGTGGCGCGCGAAGTGTTCGCCGCGATCAACCCGCGCTTCCAGGCGCAGTGGAAGGCGCAGACCGGTCAAGATCTGAAGATCGATCAGTCCTTTGCCGGCACCTCACGCCAGGCGCAGGACATCCTGCAGGGCAAAAAGGTCGATACCGTGACTTTCAACCAGGTGACGGACATCGATATCCTTGCGCAGCACGGGCTGGTCAGCAAGGATTGGCGCAAGGCGTTCCCGAACAATGCTTCGCCTTACTACAGCACGATTGCCTTCCTGGTACGCAAGGGCAATCCGAAAAACATCAAGACCTGGGACGATCTGGTACGCGACGATGTGAAGCTCGTGTTCCCGAATCCGAAAACGTCCGGCAACGCACGCTATACCTACCTCGGCGCCTGGCTGTATGCGAACGAGAAGTACAAGGGCGATCAGACCAAGGTGAAGGAATTCGTCGGCAAGGTGCTGCACAACGTAGTGAACTTCCCGACCGGCGGACGCGGTGCGACCGTTGCCTTCGCGCAGAACAATCAGGGCGATGTCCTGCTGACTTTCGAATCGGAAGTGATCAACATCGCCAAGAGCGACGAATTCAAGTCGGGCGGTTATGAAGTCGTGACGCCGCCGGTATCGGTGCTGGCAGAATTTCCGGTTGCGGTAGTCGACAAGGTGGTCGACGAAAAGGGAACCCGCAAGGTCGCGACCGCCTATCTGAACTACGAATATTCGCGCGAGATCCAGCTGCTGCTGACGACCTTCAACTATCGCGTCAATCATCCCGATGTGGCGAAAGTGGTGGCCGACCGCTATCCGAAAGTCCGCCTGATCGATCCGGTCAAGGTGCTCGGCCCCTGGGACAAGATCCAGGCCACGCATTTCGCCAACGGCGGCATCCTCGATCAGCTGCTGGCTAAACGTTGATAGCTCAGCTGCAGAGACTCGGCGAACTCTGCAGCCTGGTTTACAATGCCGAACATTCATCGACCATCCGCAGCGGATGGTCGTTTGCTTTTTGCATAGCACCAGATGACCCGCTTGATCGATAACGAGCCGTGAGCAAATCCCTTTCCTTCTTCCGCAGCACGCCCATCCTTCCGGGCTTTTCGATCAGCTTCGGCCTGTCGACGCTGTACGTGAGCCTGGTGATCCTGCTGCCGATCTCGGCGCTGTTTATCTACGTCAGCGACATGAGCTGGTCGCAATACTGGTTCGCGATCACCGATGCGCGCGTGCTGCAAAGCTACAAGGTGACGATCGCCGGCGCCTTCTACTCCACGATGATCGTCAGCGCCATCGGCCTTGTGCTGGCATGGATCATCACGCGTTATGACTTTCCCGGCCGCCGTATCATCGACGCATTGATCGATCTGCCTTTCGCGCTTCCAACCTCGGTCGCCGGCATTACGCTGTCTGCGCTATTCGTGCCGAATGGCTGGCTGGGACAATGGTTCGAAGTGTTCGGCATCAAGATTTCCTATGCCTTCCCCGGCATCGTGGTGGCGATGATCTTCACTAGCCTGCCGTTCATCGTGCGCTCGGTGCAGCCGGTGCTGGCGGACATGGAAGCCGAGCTGGAAGAAGCGGCAATGATGCTGGGCGCCACCAAGTGGCAGACCTTCTGGCGCATCATATTGCCGACCGTGCTGCCGGCGCTGATCACCGGTTCCTCGCAATCCTTCATTCGCAGTCTTGGCGAATTCGGTGCGGTCATCATGATCGCAGGGAACATTCCGTACAAGACGGAAGTCACCTCGCTGATGCTGTTCGTGCGTATGCAGGAATACAACTATCAGGCGGCTGCAGCGATTGCCTCCGTCGTGCTGCTCGCTTCGCTCGTTCTGCTGTTCATCCTGCAGATCGTCGAAAGCCGGATACTGAACAAGGGCTAGGGACATCATGGCAAAGGCAATCAAACGTCCCCGTCATCTGCACCAGTGGCTGCTGGTGATTCTCGGCATTGCATTGACCATTCTGATCCTGGTGCTGCCGCTGATCCTGATCTTCACGCAAGCCTTCAGCGGCGGTCTGCAGCTGCTGTGGCAAAACCTGAACCAGGACTACATGCGAAGCGCAATCCGGCTCACCGTGCTGACTACAGTGCTGACCGTGCCGATCAATCTCGTCTTCGGCATCCTGCTCGCGTGGTGCGTTACGCGCTACGACTTCGTCGGCCGCCGCCTGCTGGTCACTTTCGTCGAAATTCCGTATGCCACATCGCCGGTGGTCGCCGGCTTCTGCTATCTGGTGGTGTATGGCGTCGAGGGCATTGCAGGCAAGTACTTCTATGCGCACGATATCCAGCTGATGTTCGCCTGGCCCGGCATCGTGATGGTGACCGTATTCGTGACGGCGCCGTATATCGCGCGCATCCTGATGCCGCTGATGGAAAAGCAGGGCAGCGAAGAAGAAATCGCCGCGCTGTCGCTCGGCGCCGGCGGCTGGAAAATTTTCTGGCACGTCACGCTGCCAAACATCAAATGGGCGCTGTTGTACGGTACCGTGATCACCAATGCCCGTGCAGTCGGTGAATTCGGCGCGGTAGCGGTCGTGTCCGGCACCATCATGAATCAGACGCTGACTTTGCCGCTGCTGGTCGAACAGCTGAACAACGATTACAAGACCGCCGCCGCCTTCACTGCGGCGGCACTACTCGCCTGCATGGCGGTGCTCACACTCGTGCTGAAGACCGTGATGGAATGGCGTCAGCAACGACGCGAAGAAGCGCCGGACGTGAACGCCGCCTGACACACAAAAAAACGGGACTTCACAGTCCCGTTTTTGTTTCCTCAATAACGATACGGATTGTCCGGACGCGCATCGTAGCGATTCGGCACACCGTCGTGATCACGGTCGCGGTCGCCGCGAGGCGGGCCGTCACGATAGTAGCCATCGTGATCGCGATGCGGGTCGACGACGACGCAGGCTGAAAGCATGCTCGATGCCGCGATTGCGAGCAGCGCGAGTCTGGCGAATTTGGTCTTCTTCACGGCCTTCTCCTTGTTCTATCGGCGATTGTTGTTGTCGGGATGACGGTCATAGCGGTTCGGCACCCCGTCGCCATCGCGATCACGGTCGGCGCGGTTCGGTACGCCGTCATGATCGCGATCGCCTTGGCGTGGCGGCGCGCGGTAGCCCCAGTTGCCGTTGCCGCGGTCGCCATGATGATCGTCGTGATGATCATGATGGTCGTCACGGCGAGGAGGTGGATTGCCGTAATAATGGCCACGATCAAAATGCCGCGGCGGAGGTCCCGGGCGCCAGCCGCCACGGTTCAGATGCCAGCGGTTATCGATGATGATCCAGGTCGGCGCATCGTAGTAATAGCCTTCGCGTGCCGCCACCCAGTATCCGGGCACCCATACGTATTCCCTGCCGTTCCAGTCCCAGAAGCCCTGCACCCATTCATAGCCGTAGCGTGGCGGCGGCACCGGTTCATAGACGGGCGCCGGTGGTGGTGGCGTACCGACTTCCAGCGTGAAGCCGACCTGCGCGTTCGCTGCGCTGGGCAGAATGGCCGCGCCGGTCAGCAGAGCGGCGGCAAGCACGATCGATTTCATTTCGGACTCCTGATGTATTGCATGAAATGACTATATACGGAGGAACGCCCTCTTCCAATCGATAAAGCGTTTGCTTACATTTGAAACAGATTTGCGCAGAGCACGATCAAATGTGAAGATCGGAATACGCCGTGTACCGTCAACGCCAGGAGATTCGCATGAAAGAAAGCCTGCATACCCGTTGCTGCATCGCCGGGGGAGGACCGGCCGGCATGATGCTTGGATTGTTGCTCGCGCGCGCCGGTGTCGACGTCATCGTGCTGGAAAAGCATGGCGATTTCCTGCGGGATTTTCGCGGCGATACGGTGCATCCCTCGACGCTGGAACTGATGCGCGAACTCGGTCTGCTGGAAGCCTTCCTGCAACGCCCGCACAACCGCGCGCACGATCTGCATGTGAGCATCGGCGGCCGCGATCTGACTATCATTGACTTTACGCATGTATCCACGCATTGCAAATTCGTCGCGCTGATGCCGCAATGGGACTTCCTCGATTTCGTGTGTGCGCATGCCAAGCGGTATCGCGGCTTTCGCCTGATGCAGAATGCGGAAGTCACCGGCCTGCTACAGGATGGTGAACGCGTGACCGGGGTACAGCTCAATACGCCAGACGGTCCGCAGGAAATCCGTGCCGACCTGGTGATCGGCGCCGATGGCCGCCATTCGACTGTGCGGCGCGCAGCGGAACTGAAAGTGCATGACATTGGCGCGCCGATCGATGTGCTGTGGATGCGGCTGCCGGGCGCGGCCGGCGATTCTCCGGACACCGGCGCGCACATCGGCCCCGGCCATTTCTTCGTCACCATCCATCGCGGCGATTACTGGCAATGTGCCTACGTGATTGCAAAGGGCGGTATCGCCGATATCCAGGCGCGCGGGCTGGAGGCGTTCAAGCAGGAACTGGCGCGCGCTGCACCCTTGTTTGCACATCGCCTCGATGCTTTGCGCAGCTGGGATGACATCAAGCTCTTGAGCGTGACGGTCGATCGGCTGGAACAATGGTGGAAACCCGGTCTGCTGTGCATCGGCGATGCGGCACATGCGATGTCGCCAATCGGTGGCGTCGGCATCAATCTCGCAATACAGGACGCTGTGGCTACGGCGAATCTTCTCGCCACCGCACTCGCCGATCCCGCTATCGACAGCCAACAACTCTCACCGCTACTGGCAACGGTGCAGCAACGCAGGATGTTCCCGGTACGAGTGACGCAGGCGGTTCAGGTCGCGATACAGAACCGCGTGTTGCTGCCGACGATCTCGCGCAGCAGTACGGCGCCGCTCGACATTCCGTTGCCGCTGCGTCTGCTGCAACGCTGGCCCCGATTGCGTGCGTTGCCGGCGCGGATATTCGCCGTCGGCGTGCGGCCGGAACATGTGCATTCCCCTGCGGATAGCGCATCCCTGCTGCGTTAAAACGCTACAGCAGTTCTTCCCGGCAAGAACGTGTCTTCCTACACGTTTTTCGGAAAAACACTGATCCAAAAAACAAGCAAGGTGATCTATTCTGCACGCCTGATCGCGACGAAAGTTCGCGGCGTGTGAAAGCAGAAAACTGTTTTCGTCCTTCCACTCACCGACAAGGAAACCGCCCATGTACCGCAACGAAACGTACCAACCGTGCCTCTCGCTGCAAGCCACGATGGCGACGCAAAAGGACAAGAAACACGGCTCCGAAGACAATACGCACTCTCACTCCGAAGAGCATCCGCGTGCGTCCCGCACGATTACGGTTGTACCTTTCAGCCGCGTGTCGACTGGATCCTTCCAGTAAGGATTTCCGCTCGGCCTAGCCGAAACAAAAAAGGGCGCCGCGGCGCCCTTTGTTTTTATCTTCGTGAAATCAGCTGATCAGGCTTTCGCGCGCGGCAGAACTGATGGCGACCACTGCCGGGTGTGTCAGATGGCGTTCCACTGAAATTGCATAGAACTGCTCCGTCACGGCATTCGTGCGGCCAATTTCGGTTACACCGTGCTGCTTCTTGATCTGCTCTGCGACGGCGGATGGCGCCGAAAAAATACCGGTACCGGCTTCGCCGAACGCTTGCAGCAAAGCACCATCGTCAAATTCGCCGACGATATTCGGACGGATTTTTTCCTTCTCGAACCAGCGCAGCAAACGCGGCCGCACTGCCGCATCTTCGCCCGGCATCAGGAAAGGCGCGCCATCCATGCTTTTTGGAAAGTCCTTCTTGTAATCCTTGGCCAGTTCCTTCGTCGCAAAGAACGTCATGCCGGATTCGCCCAGCAAGTGGTTGTAGCCACGCACATCGATATTGGCCGGCATTGGACTATCCGCAATCACAATATCGAGGCGATGTATTGCGAGATCCGCCAGCAGGCTGGTCAGCTTGCCTTCACGGCAGACAATGCGCAAGGATTCCGGCAGCTCCATCGCGGGCTCCAGCAGCAGATAGGCAATGGCCTTGGGCACTGCATCGGCGACGCCGACACGAAACTGCAGCGGCCAGCCACCCGGACGGAATCGCAGCACTTCCTGCAATTCCTCGCCCAAGGTAAATATCTCGTCGGCATAACCAAGCACCACGCGTCCGGCGTCGTTGAGCTCGAGCCTGCGGCCAACGCGGTTGAATAGCTTGTAGCCAAGCACATCCTCGAATAGCGTGATCTGCCCGCTGATGGTTTGCGGTGTCAGATGCAGTCGCTCGCTGGCGCGGCCGATGCCGCCGGACTTGGCGACGACCCAGAAATAGTGCAGATGCTTGTAATTGATTGCTCCCATCGCGGCGACCTCTCCGTTTTTAACGAAATCTTAACGTATTATATTCGAATTTTCAGCACGGTCGACACCGACTATAGTGAATTTTCCTGATATCGGGCCAATGCCCATTTGGGCGTGGCCGTACAGGCTTTCACTTCTTATGGAGATTTGACTATGCACCCGATCGATCACATTCGCGACCGCCATCCGACAGTCTCGACACGGTCGAGCGCCTTCGACACGCTGGCGGGCAACAAGCTCATCCGCAACACCTATCTGCTGCTCGCGATGACGCTGCTGTTCAGCGCGGCGACAGCCGCCATTACCATGGTCCTCGGCCTGCCCGGCCCGGGATTGCTGATTACCCTGGTCGGCTATTTCGGCCTGCTGTTTCTGACCACGAAGTTTCGTAACCAGGGATGGGGCGTGGCCTGCGTATTCGCGCTGACCGGCTTCATGGGCTATACGCTGGGGCCGATCCTGAACGTCTATCTCGGCCTGCCGAACGGTCCGCAAACGGTGATGATGGCCTTCGCCGCCACCGCGGCGATCTTCGTCGGACTCTCCCTCTATGCGCTGCAGAGCCGCAAGGACTTCAGCTACATGGGCGGCTTTCTGACGGTTGGCATTCTGGTCGGCTTTCTGGCCTCGCTGGGCGCGGTGTTCTTTGAAATACCGGCACTGTCGCTGGCTGTCTCCGCTGCATTCGTGCTGCTGATGTCTGGCCTGATCCTGTACGAGACGAGCAACATCGTTCACGGCGGCGAAACGAACTATGTGATGGCGACCGTGACCCTGTTCGTGTCGATCTTCAATCTGTTCACCAGTCTGCTGCAACTGCTCGGCGTAGTGAACAAGGACGAATAACGTAAAGGAGAAGCGCTGATGAAATGTCCCACGTGCAGGGAGCAGGAACTGCTGATGTCCGACCGGCAGGGCATCGAGATCGATTACTGCCCGCAATGCCGCGGGGTATGGCTCGATCGAGGCGAGCTGGACAAGATCATCGACCGTTCGGGCAGTGCAGAACCACCGTCACGGCCTGCGCCCGCGCCCGCGCATCGCGATCCACATCAGCCTTCGCATTTCGATAGCCGCGTCGATTACAAGAGCGGTTATGGTTACCGGAAGAAAAAGGGATTCCTTGGCGATCTCTTCGATTTCGACTGAAGGTCCAAGCCCGTTTCAACGGCTTCGCATTTTGCGGCGAAGCCGTTCTTTTTCTTCATCGCGGCCTCAGCCGGGTGCTGGTATCATCGCCCCCTGTTTTCAGCTGATACAGGAGCATCATGGACGCCATCACCGCACTCGAACGCCTGCGCGAAGGCAATCGCCGTTTCGTTGCCGGCAAACCGACCGCCACCAACATTCCGATCCACGCCCGCCGTAACGAAGTCGTCGACGGCCAGGAACCATTCGCGATCATTCTCGGCTGCTCCGATTCGCGCGTGCCGGCAGAAATGGTGTTCGATCAAGGCCTAGGCGATCTGTTCGTGATCCGCGTCGCGGGCAACATCGTCGCTCCTTCGCAAGTCGGCAGTGTGGAATTCGCGGCGGACCGCTTCAAGACCAAGTTGGTCGTCGTGCTCGGGCACTCGCAATGCGGCGCCATCACCGCCACGCTCGAAGCCCTGCAACATCCGAACAAGAGCGCATCGCCGAGCCTGCAATCCATCGTGGATCGCATTCGCCCCGCGGTCGAAACCTTGATGGATACCGGGCTGCAGCATCGCCACGATGAACTCGTGCATCAATCCGTGCGCGCTAATATCCGTGCCTCGGCCAGCCATTTGCGCCATGGTTCGTCGATCCTGGAAAATTTGATCGAGAACGAGGGGCTGCTGGTGGTCGGCGCCGAATATTCGCTGGAAACCGGCAAGGTCGATTTCTTCGACGGCGTGCCGACCTAAGCGGGCGATCAGTACTCGAGGCTCAGCGTCACCGAGCCGAAGCTGTGCGTGTCCTTCTGCGTGCGGAATTCCTTGCTGCTCACATACTGCGCGTAAGTGATCTTGCCGCCCGGCCATTGCCATGCGATGCCGGCAGCCGCCGAACCGACGAAGTATTTCTTGTCGACCTTGTGGCTGTCGGCAAAGGTATTCCCATCGAGGAAAATATCATGCGCCACCGCCCGCGCATCCAGCGAGACGAATCCATATAGGCCGCTCTCTGCCATGCGACGCGAAACGCCTTCCGACAAGGGTGCATTGCTGTCACCTGCCGGGCGAATCGGCGAAACGCCAAAGTCATTCGGCAGAAAGCTGCCGATGCGCATTTCCATTCCCGCATTCAGATATGTCCGCACATTGCCGAGGCTGTAGCCGTAGTGCGTAATCGCGTCGATCTGCGGGCCGCTGCGTTCGGCGTAGCGGTAAATCCTGTCCTTGCGTTCACGCACGAATTGCACCCCCAGCTCGTCGTGCAGCTGATTGTCCCACCCCTGGAAACGGTCGAAGCCACGTAGATCGTGAATGAAGTTCTGTGACTGACGCGCTAATGAGGCAGGACCCACTACGCCAATGTCGATTTCAGTTGTGTCCATCCGGTTCTCGGTACGCGCGTTGTACGCGAAACCCATGTACAGCCAGCCCGCGTACGGACGATCGTCCTTGATGACGTCGCGCCGTTTCGGGTCAGTAGGCGTATAGATGTCCTGGCCGAAAGTCACGACCATGTTGCGCGCATCGAAAGCACCGGGCTGCAGCTGTTCCGAATAGCGATTCAGCTCCCGCACCCAATGCGGCAGGCAGGGATCATTGACGTAATCCTCAAGATTGGCCGAAATCCACGAGAGCTTTACGCCATTGGTGTAATTGTTGTCGCTGCCGGTAAAGAGATCGTTTTCGAAATAAAGATTGTAGACGTCCGGATATTGCTTCAGCGCCCGCACGCCAGGCTTGGCGCCGCAACGCTCTGCGGATGAGTTGCCTTCAGATGGATCTTGTTTTGCCGCTCCTGCATGTGCCACCAGAATCAGTAGCAGGCAACAGCAAAGAGAACGGCGAGGCAATGCAGATAAGCGGGATATGCGCATGAAGAACGAGATGAATGACATCGCAGACAGTTTAACCGCGGCATGGACAGCGTGTAGCTGCGTAGCCAACATGCGCGGGAGAGGCACTTCCCTTACACTAGACGTTTTCGATTTCCCAGGCAGACCAACATGAAACCGTTTCGCATCACGACCGTTCTGCTGGCGCTGGCAGCGCTGCTCGCCGGTTGCGCCGGCAACAAGCTTTCTTCCGGCGAACGCGCCGGACTGTCGGGCCATTTGCAGGGCAGTGTCACGTATCGGGAACGCGTTGCGCTGCCGATTGATGCACGGATCATCGTCCGTCTGGAAGATGTGAGCCGCAAGGATGCGAGCGGTTCCTTCGTTGCGCAACAAACGCTGCATCCGCGCACTGAAGTGCCGGTCGCTTTCGATTTGCGCTACTTGCCGTCCGCAATCGATACGACGCATCGCTATGCGCTGCACGCTTCCATCGTCGACGCGCAGGACGAATTGCTGTGGATTTCCTCAGAACCGACGCCGATCTTGTTCACCGATGGCGACAAGCCAGTGGTGGTGACCGTTGCACGCGTGCTCGACCCTGACGCTACGCCGCCGCATCCGGCCAACTCCGTAGTGGGTTTCAAGTGCGACGACTTTGCCTTTCTCGCCAAGTTCTTTACCGACAAGGTGGAAATTGCACTGGCTGGCCGCACGCTGAGCCTGCCGCAGGTCCTGTCCGGTTCGGGCGCGCGTTACAGCGACGGCAAGACGACCTTCTGGAGCAAGGGAGACACGGCGCTATTCCATATGAACGGCATTGATTACAAAGGTTGCCGTGTCGACCCTGAAACCCGCCCGAACGATCTGGCGCCGGCTCGCCGTTAAGCGCGCAATTGCCACACGCCTTCGCGCCGCAGACAGAAGCGGCGCTTGTCGGCTCGGTCGAGACACTTCATCGCGTACTCTGCACGCAAGGCCGAAGAACGATCCTCATAACGCACCACCGCCAGCAGACGGCGCGGCGGATGGGAACGCGTATAGCGCGCGCCTTTACCTTTCGCATGTGCGGCATAACGGGCAGCAACATCGCGGGCGATGCCGGCATACAAGCTGCCGTCGCTGCATTCGAGCACATATAAGAACCAGCAGGATGGCGCAGCCGAACCTGCTGCACGCATGACGTCCGCTTCGCTATACTGGAGCGATTCTTCTGCTTCGGGCATCATGAAACGATCTTTCCTTCCCCTGCTATGTCGACTTTTCTGCATGCTGGTATTGGCTAACGGCGCAGCGGCACATCATGCACACGCCGCCGAACCTGCGGTGGAATTACACGTCGGCGAACAGAATCAAGTGCTGCCGCGCAGCGAGCTCCTGAAGAATCCGGCGGTCCGCACCATCGTGATTCCCAACGACGTTGCCTACAAACGAACCATGACCTACCGGGCGTTGCCCTTGAAAGCGCTCGTTCACCTTGATCAAGTTCAGGCACTGCAATTCAAGGCGGAAGACGGTTTTGCCGCCACGCTGCCTGTCTCGCTGCTGACCGGCGCTTCGCAACCCTGGATCGCAATCGAACCGCCGAACGCTCCCTGGCCGGAACTGAAGCCGGGCGGTCGCAGCGCCGGCGCATTCTATCTGGTCTGGCTGTCGCCGGAACGCAGCGGCGTCAGCCCGGAACAATGGCCGTATCAGATCGCCGCCATCGCCGCATCCGAAGCGCTGCCCGAAGCGCATCCACAGATCCTGCCGGATACGTCGATCCCGAAAGACAGTGCCGAGTACCGCGGCTTGCAGGTGTACAGCGCGCACTGCGCCAGCTGCCATCGAATCAACGGCGGTGGCGAGGCGAATGTCGGCCCCGATCTGAACCTGCCATTCAATCCGACCGAATATTTTCAGGCGAGCTTCCTGCGCCGCTACATTCGCGACCCTGCTTCGGTGCGCAGCTGGCCGAACATGACGATGCCCGGCTTTCCGCAAAGTGTGATCAGCGAGCCGCAGCTGAACGATCTGCTGGCGTATCTGCGCAGCATGGCACGACACCGCAACGGCGCCAAAACGACCGAGGTGCCGCCCACGCCAAAAGATCCGACGGCCAAGGAATAGACCGACTCAGGCAGATTCAGACAGCCCGTCCTGCGCTTCCGCAAAGAAGCGCGATTGCAATTCCTCCAGCCCCAGAGTTTGCAGAACTTCCTGCAAACGCTCGCTCGGCCGGCGCCGCGGCAGGTCCTTGTAGCTGGCGATGATCAATTCATTCTTCATCGAGTGCTCCCAACCGACCAATTCGGTTACGTTCACCTGATAGCCGTGCGCCTCGAGCTGCAGACAGCGCAGCACGTTCGTTACTTGGCTGCCGAATTCACGTGTGTGCAAGGGATGGCGCCAGATCTCGGTCAGCGGACTGGCCAGCGCCCTGCTCTTGTTCTTCTTCAGGACCGAGGCAACCTCGGCCTGACAGCACGGCACCAGCACGATGAAGCGCGCCTGCTTCTTCAGCGCGAAGCGGATCGCATCGTCGGTCGCCGTGTTGCAGGCGTGCAGCGCGGTCACCACATCGATCTTTTCCGGCAAGCGGTCCGACACAATCGATTCGGCAACCGACAGATTGAGGAAAGACATGCCCGCAAATCCCAATCGCTGTGCCAGCACTTCCGATTTCTGCACCAGCTCCTCGCGCGTCTCGATACCGTACACGTGAGGATTACCCGGCTGATTCTTGAAGAACAGGTCGTACAGGATGAAGCCGAGATAGGACTTGCCCGCACCGTGATCGACTAGCGTGAAGTCGGAGTGATCCTGCGCCACTTCCTGCAGCAGCGGTTCGATGAATTGATACAGGTGATAGACCTGCTTCAACTTGCGGCGGCTGTCCTGATTCAGCTTGCCGTCGCGCGTCAGAATGTGCAGTTCCTTCAACAGCTCAATGGATTGTCCGGGGCGAATATCGTGCGGCGTCGCCTGTGTCGAAGAAGGAGAGTCGTCGGCGGGACGCGCTTTGCGTTGAGGCTTGGTCATGATGAGGCAGTGGAAGAGATTCGCCGTCACTATAGGCACTTTACCCGCAGGCGGCAACCGGCGCAGCGGGAACCATGCACACCCGCACCAGTCCGATTGCTGGCCGTGCTCCGGCCGGTGCATCCTTCCCTATGAAAACACCGATCATCTGCCGGAACGCATGCTATCTTGGCATCGTTCTTCAACGCCGCAATCAACCGTTTTCAGCCTGACTTTGCCGACCGCTGCCGTTCATCTCCATTCTTATTGCCGATCGACAAGCACACGAGGCTTGTGCTGGCTGCGTGCCATGCTGCTGTTCACCTGCCTGCAGCTTGCATGGGCGCCTGCTGCGCGCGCGCAGGATCAAACGGATGACAATGCCGCGTCCAATCAGGCTTACGTCATTGAGATCGATGGCGCTGGCGACTTGCGCTCCCTGCTGAATGACAATCTGGATGTAGCCAAGCATCAGTCCGACAAAGACATTGGGGCGGACGAGGTATTGCGGCTGGTGGGTGCAGCACCAAACCAGATTCGCGCGCTGCTTGCCACCGAGGGCTACTTTTCTCCGACCGTCACGCACGAACTGGACAGAAACAGCACGCCCTGGGTCGCACATTTCCGCATCACGCCCGGCCCACCGACCACGATTGCCTCGGTCGATCTCGCCTTTACTGGCGCGATTGCCGGCGGCCCGCATGCGGACGAACAACGCATGGCCCAGCTGCGGCGCCGCTGGAGTCTTCGCGAAGGCGAAATCTTCAGGCAGAAGGATTGGGACAATGCCAAGAGCGCTGTGCTGAAGTCGTTATTGGTGCGCGACTTTCCGGCTGCCGCTATCACGCACAGCGAAGCGCGTATCGACCCGGTGAGCAACAGCGCGCAATTGTCGGTCACCGTCGATTCCGGCCCTGCGTTCACCTTCGGCGACTTGCAGATCGAGGGATTGAAGCGCTATCCCTCGCGCATGATCACCGACCTGAATCCGATTCGTCCGGGCGAAGCGTATTCGCAGGAGAAACTCAACGAGTTGCAGGCACGCGTGCAGGACACCGGTTATTTCCGTTCGGCCTTTGCCACGGTCGACGTCGATCCCGCGCATCCGGATCGTGTGCCGGTGCGATTGGATCTGGTGGAAAACGAGCGCAAGCGTCTTTCGCTCGGTCTTGGCTTTTCGACCGACGCCGGCCCGCGCGAACAGATCAAGTATCTGGACCGCAATTTCCTCGGTCGCCAATGGCTACTGGAATCGGCGCTGAAACTGGATCGAGAAACGCGCAACATCGGCGCCGACGTGACATTGCCGCCACTGCAGAATACCTGGCGCCCCAGCTTCGGTTCGCATTACGAATACACCGATACCGAAGGCGAGATCAACGACAAGACCGTTACCGCAGCGCGGCTGACCAGTCCGGACAAGAACAATGAAAAAGTGTGGGCGCTCTCGCTGTACACCGACCATCAGCGCATCGGTGACGATTTCGAGAATAATCGCAAGGCACTGGTCGGCTCCTTTACCTACACGCGCCGCCGTGTCGACAACCTGATCACACCTTCGCGCGGCTACGTGGCGTCGATCGATCTCGGCGTCGGGCCGGCCGGTCTGCTCAACGAGAAAAGCTTGGCGCGCGCTGTCGGCCGCATCACCTATCTGTCGCCTTATTACAAGCGGTGGCAGGCCGTGCTGCGCGCGCAAGTCGGACAGGTGTTCGGCGCCGACCGCGACACGGTCCCGGCCGACCTGCTCTTCCGCACCGGTGGCGACCAGACCGTGCGCGGTTACGGCTACAACACGCTGGGCGTCGAACAGGATGGCGCCATCGTCGGCGGCACCGTCACTGCCGTCGTCAGTGCCGAACTCGTCTATCGCATCACGCCGCAATGGGGCGCTGCTGTATTTACCGACGCCGGCAACGCCGCGGACAGCTGGCGCAATTTCCACTTCGCGCAAGGCACCGGCGTCGGCGCGCGCTGGCGCAGCCCGATCGGTCCGGTCAATCTCGATCTGGCCTACGGTCACGACACGGGCAAGATCCGCCTCCACTTTTCAATCGGCTATGGCTTCTGACACCGGCTCCGCACCGCATCCCGCCGCACCTCGTCCAGCCGCGCGGCGTCTTTTCGCGCGCGTGCTGCTGGCGATTGCGGCGCTGCTGCTCGCCATCTGCGTCGGCCTCGTCTGGCTGTTGCAAAGCGAACGCGGCACGCAGTGGCTGCTGTTGCACGCGCAGGATTGGTCGGCAGGCACGCTACAGATTACCGACGTCGACGGCCGCTTGGCCGGTCCGCTGCGTATTGGCAAGCTCACGATCGCATTGCCAGACAAGACGATCGTGCTTCAGGACGTGCAACTCGAATGGCAGCCGCTCGCTTTGCTGCATGGACGCTTGCACGTGAACTCGCTGCACGTCGTCCAACTGGCGCTTGCCAGCAAGATTCGGCAATCGGGTAAACCGATGGAATTGCCTACCGACCTCGGCCTTCCATTGAAAGTGCAAATCGACCGCATGCAGGTCGATGGCGGCGAAATCGCATGGGGGCCGATGTCGCTGATCACGCTCGGCAGCTTCGCTTCGCAACTCGATTACGATGGCCGGCGTTATCTGCTGAATCTCGAACGTTTCAGCGCGCAGACGCATCCGGGCGAGCAAGCCTTTGAGGGCAACATAAGCGGCACGGCGACGCTCGAAGCGACACGGCCATTTTCTCTGCAGCTGGCGCTGGACAGCGAGAGCAGCACAAGCTTGCACGAACGAACCGTCAGCGCGCGCGCCCACCTCGGCCTGCAAGGTACGCTAAGCGACATGCAGGCGAGCCTTGAACTGCGTGCCGGCGAGGCAACAATCTCGGGCAAGGCACAGCTGCAGCCTTTTGCCGATAGGCCGCTGGGCGCAAGCGATCTGCAGATCAGGAATTTGAATCTCGCCGAACTGATGCCGTCACTGCCGGCGACGCAACTGAAGGCAGCACTTCACGTCGATGCGCAAGGCGCCGGCCAGCTGACGATGACCAACGCAGCGGCCGGCCTGTGGAACGAACAGCGCCTGCCGCTCGCATCACTCCTGCTCAGCTTTACGCAAGACCACGCGCAATTCCGCTTCGAACGCATCGATGCCATGGCAGGTACGGCCCAGCGGCCTGCTGGCCGCGTCCTTGGCAGTGGCCGCTACGCGAATGGTGCATTGACGCTGAATCTGAAAACAGATGCATTGGATCTGAAGAAAATCGATGCACGCATGCGCAGCACGCGCCTTGCCGGCACGCTTGACGTTCGGCACGCCGACGCCAGACAAGACCTCACGCTCGCGTTGCGCGAACCGCTCGCGCGCAATGCGTTGACGCTGAACGCGCACGCGCTGATCGGCGACGATGTCGTCAAACTCGATCGCTTCGCGCTGCGTGCAGGCAGCAGCGCAATTGATGCGAATGCCCACATCGGCTTGAGCGACGGCCAGCATTTCGAAGCACAGGCGTCGGCACGCAACTTTGATACGCGCGATCTCGGCGATGGCGGCGCACTGCCCGCACTGCTGCTGAACGGTGATTTTTCGATGAAGGGGAAACGGCAACCGGCGCTGGAAGCGGAGCTTTCTTTCCGTATCGATCGCAGCCGCCTCGGCAGCACCAAGGACGGCGTGGCGCTGAGCGGCGGTGGGCGCGCCCAGTTGCGCGCCGATACGCTGGACATCTCGGTCATGCAATTGCAGGCAGGCGACAATAGCCTGCGCGCGCAGGGCCGGCTCGCCGAACGCGACGCACGCATTATCTATGTACTGCACGCGCCCGCATTGCAGCAGCTCGGTCCCGCTTTTGGCGGCAGTCTGCAACTCGATGGAGAAGTACGCGGCAGCGTGCGGCAACCGCAGCTCACCGCGCAGTGGGAAGGCAGACAGCTGCGCCTGCCGAATGCGCTGCGTATCGACGCCACGCAAGGCAAGGCCACGCTCGGCTTCGATCGCGGCAGCGCGCTATTGCTGGCAAACGCCGATGCCGATGCGAGCGTGAGCGGCGCGCGCATCGGCCAGCAGCAGATAAGCAGCGCAACGCTCAAGGCGCGCATGGCGGCTGCCGCCAACGCACCGCTGTCGATCGGCTTGCGCATGAACGGAATCAATAGCAGCCATCTCCTTGCCGACAATTTCGCGCTCGATGTAAGCGGGACTACCGCGCGCCACCAGTTACAGGCAGAACTGAACGAACGAGAACAGCACTGGAAGGTCGCGGCTTCGGGCGGCTTGCAGGACGTGCAACGTGGACCTCGCTGGCAAGGAACGATCGATATGATCGATGCGAACGGCCAGCTGAATGCCAAACTGTCCGCACCGGCACCGTTGCAGATTTCGCAGCGGCTGGTGCAACTCGATCGCTTCGCGCTGGAAGCGGAAGATGCGCGCATCGCCGTCGAACAATTCGTGAAACAAGGCGATCGCATGAGCACGCGCGGTCATTTCGAGCATCTGCAACCGATGCGTCTCCTCAGCTATTTTCAACCGCAAACCGCAGTCGATGCCGACCTGAAGCTGGCCGGCAACTGGGACATCAGGAGCAATGGCCAGATCGGCGGAAGCGTTTCCGTGCAACGCGAGAGCGGCGACGTGCGTGTATTGGGCAGTACGCCCGTCACCTTGGGCCTGACGGATCTGAATGCCAATGCGCAAATCGATCGAGGCCGGCTTTCACTGACGCTGCGCGTGCAAGGCCAGCGCCTAGGCCACATTGCGCTCGATGTATCGACGGCGCTCGGGCAGGGACTTGCACCGGCACCGAATGCTCCTCTGTCCGGCAGCGCGCAAATCAACACGCCGGCACTTGGCTGGCTAGGGCCGTTGATTTCGCAAGCGGTGGTGGCCGAAGGCAGCCTGCAAGCCGACGTGCGCTTCAGCGGCAGTATGGGTGACCCACATGTGTCGGGTCAGATCGCCGCCGATAAACTGCGTCTCCTGTTCACCGATACCGGCATCGATCTGAAACAAGGAACTTTGCGCGGCGAATTCCAGAACGATCGCCTGCTGATCAAGACCTTGAACTTTCAGAACGACGGCACGCTTGCGATTGCAGGGCCGATCAGTCTGGCCAAGCAGCAGCTCGCACTGGAACTGACGATCAATGCGGCGCACTATCGGCTGCTGGACCGTTCCGATCGCAAGCTGGTGGTCAGCGGTAGCAGCGTAGTTGGCTGGCGCGAAGGCGCATTGCAGGCCAGGGGCAGCTTCACTGCGGATTCCGGCTTCATCGACATCGGCACTACCGATGCGCCGCAACTGTCGGACGATGTCGTGATCGTCGGCCGCAGCCCGAGGCAAGCCACGAAAACCGTGATCGCACTCGATCTCGGACTTGATCTCGGTAAAGGCATACAGGTCAAGGGGCGCGGCCTCGATGCGCTGCTGCTGGGCCAGATCCGCCTGCTCGCGAACGCGGGTGATACCCTACGCGCCGAAGGCAATCTCAGTGTGAAGTCCGGTACGTTCAAGGCCTACGGCCGCGAACTGGCCATCGAACGCGGGCAACTGCGCTTCAACGGCGCCCTGAATAATCCGGCGCTTGATATTCTCGCCATGCGCAAGGATCAGGAAGTAGAAGCCGGTGTCTCGGTGGGCGGCACGGTACTGGCGCCGCGCATCACGCTGGTATCCGACCCGGTGGTGCCGGATGCGGAAAAGCTGTCGTGGCTGGTGCTCGGGCATGGTTTGTCCAGCGCCGGGGGCGGCGACGTGGGCGCACTACAGGCTGCAGCAAGCTCGCTGCTGGCTCAAGGTGCGGCGTCCGGCCTTTCCTCGCAATTGGCGACGGCATTCGGACTGGACGACTTCAGCGTCGGCACCAGCAACGACAATCTGCAGGAACGCATCGTCACACTGGGCAAGAAGATTTCGTCGCGCCTGTATGTCAGCTATCAGCAGGGCCTGGAGAGCGCGAGCAGCGTACTGCTGCTGCGCTACACGCTGACGCGACGCGTTTCGCTCGAAGCCGAAGCCGGTACGCGCAGCGCACTCTCGCTGTTCTATAACTTCGCCTTCGATTGACGGCAAGCGCGCGAACCGTTCTGCGCGGCAAGGATCATACTAGCAACAAGTCCTCAAAAACGAAGGGAGTAGCCATGTCGAATAACGACGCGCAGCAAACGGAGCTTGGTCATCCGCACCGCATTGTGGTTGTGGGCGGCGGCGCCGGCGGACTGGAACTGGTTACCGCGCTAGGCGACAGATTCGGTCGACAGAAACGCGCTAGCGTCACGCTGGTCGATCGCTCACCCACCCATTTATGGAAACCCTTGCTGCATGAAGCCGCGGCCGGCGTGCTGGACGCGAACGCCCAGGCACTCGACTATGCAGCGCAGGCGCGCTGGCATCATTTCACTTTTCAGCAGGGCAGCCTGAAATCGCTCGATCGGACACAGCGCGAAATCACCGTCGACGCCGTGCTCGACGCCGACGGCTTCGAGTTGCTGCCGCAGCGGCAAATTCCTTACGACACGCTGGTACTGGCTATCGGCAGCGTGACCAATTTCTTCAACACGCCGGGTGCCGCCGAACATGCCACAGCGCTCGATACGCTGGAGCAGGCCGAACACTTTCGCCGCCGCATGATCGCCGCCTGCATGCGCGCCGATCTGAAATCCGCGCAGGTGCATATCGTGATTATTGGCGGCGGTGCCACCGGCGTCGAACTGTCGGCTGAATTGCGCAATACGGCTGAAGTGCTGGCCGCGTACGGCATGCACCATCTGAATCCGCGGCGCGACGTTCGCATCACCGTCGTTGAAGCTGCGCCTCGCCTGCTGGCCGCCTTGCCGGAGCGCGTGTCTCAGAAAACCGAGGAGTTGCTGCACAAGCTCGACATCGATGTGCTGACCGACGAGAAGGTATCGGAAATCCATGCGAACCAAGTGCTGACTGCGAATGGCAAGACCCTGCC
>DATAHI010000088.1:0-24062 GCA_036263255.1 Oxalicibacterium sp.
GCTTTCCGCGCCATCTGTCGCAACATGTGGGCGGCTTTGTCATCTCGCAGGACAAGTTGTCGCGGCTGGTGCCGATCGAGAACGCCTCGATGGAAAACCGTAGTGTGATCCAATGGGACAAGGACGATCTCGATTCGCTGAAGCTGCTGAAGGTCGATGTACTCGCACTCGGCATGCTGTCGGCCATCCGTCGTTCGCTTGAAATGATTTCCGCACGGCTGGGATACAAATTCGAGATGCAGAACATTCCCGAAGATGACACGGAAACCTACGACATGATCTGCGAGGCCGACACTATCGGCGTGTTCCAGATCGAATCGCGTGCGCAGATGTCGATGCTGCCGCGTTTGCGACCGCGTGAATATTACGATCTGGTCGTGCAGGTGGCGATCGTACGGCCGGGACCGATCCAGGGCGGCAGTGTGCATCCTTACCTGAAACAGCGGTATATGAGCGATGACGAAATCCCCTATCCCAGCGATGAAGTGAAGGACGTCTTAAAGCGAACTTATGGTGTACCGATCTTCCAGGAACAGGTGATGCAGATTGCGATGGTTGCTGCGAATTTCTCGGCAGATGACGCAGACGGTCTGCGCCGTTCGATGGCGTCATGGAAACGCAAAGGTACGCTTGAACAATATGAAGAGCGATTGCGCATCGGTCTGCGAAACAACCAATACAAGGAAGAATTCATCGAAGGCATCATCAAGCAGATTCAGGGATTCGGTGAATACGGTTTCCCCGAGTCGCACGCCGCTGGCTTTGCGGTTCTCGCCTACAACTCTTCCTGGATCAAGCGCCATCATCCCTCCGCCTTCCTCGCCGGCCTGCTGAATTCGCAACCGATGGGCTTCTATTCGTCCTCGCAGCTGGTGCAGGATGCGAAACGGCATGGCGTGCCGGTGCAGCCAGTCGACGTCACGATCAGCGAGATCGAGTGCACGCTGGAAGAAATCCGATCCGAGATGCCACCGGTACGCCTCGGCCTGCAGATGATCAAAGGGCTCTCACTGGAAGCCGCACAGCGCATTGTCGAAGCACGCGCGCACCAAGCCTTTACGAATGTCGACGACCTAGCACGGCGCGCGCAGCTGGATCAATTCGAGCTCGGTGCGCTGGCACGCGCGAATGCATTGCTGCCCTTGAGCGGCCATCGTCGCCAGGCGAAATGGGAAGTATCGGCAATGAAGCCGATGCCGGCATTGTTACGCGATGCGCCTATTCGAGAGGCGCCGCTGCGCCTATCGTCACCGAGCGAAGGCCAGGAAATCGTCGCCGACTATCACAGCCTGGGCCTGACGCTGAATCGCCATCCGCTAGCGCTGCTGCGTTCGCGCTTGAAGAAGATGGGCATGGCGACGGCGCTGGAAATACGCGATTTCTCCCATCGCCAGTTTGCCTGCACCACCGGCATCGTCACCATGCGCCAGCGTCCGCCGACGGCCAAGGGCATCATCTTCGTCACACTGGAAGATGAAACCGGCATCACCAATGTCGTCGTGCAGGCGGAACTGATCGAGCGGCAGCGCAAGGAAGTGCTGAGCGCGCAATTGCTGACGGTCTACGGCATTTGGCAATACAAGGAAGGTGTAGGCCATCTGCTGGCCGGGCGGCTGGAGGATCACTCGCATCTGCTGGGCGAGCTATCGATATCGAGCCGCGATTTCCACTGAAAGAAAAAACGCGTTGCGGAGAAAACGATAACGGCTCAGATGTGATGCGCTTCGCGCAGCTCCAGGTGCCCGTCGCGCAGCTTGAGCCGCTGCACGCCGGGCAAGGCAATCAAGTCCCGATCGTGGCAAGCCATGATCACGCTGCTGCCTTCGGCGACTAATTGAGGAATCAGCGCAATCACCTGCTCGCGCGCTGCGCCGTCCAGATTGGCGGTCGGTTCGTCGAGCAGCAGCAGCTTGGGATCGAGCACACGCGCACGCGCCAGAGCCACGCGCTGCTTCTCGCCGCCGGACAGATAGGCCGGCACACTCTTGCGCAAATGACCGATGCCGGCCCAGGCAATCGCTTCGTCGACTTTTTCCGTGATGATGCGCTTCGCCACACCGCGCATCTTCAAGCCGTAAGCAATGTTGTCCGCCACACTGGTCGAGAACATCACCGGGTGCTGATGCACGTAGACGATTGCATCGCGCATTGCACGCGTATACGGGAAAAAGGAAACCGGCTGATCCATGAAGCGTGCGTTGGTCACCTCGACCGGTTCCAGCCCGGCCAGCACACGCATCAGCGTGCTCTTGCCTGCGCCGTTCACGCCAGTCAGCACATAGGCTTGCGAGGCTGCGATTTCCATATTGCGGATGTCGAACAGTTCTCGCTGATGGAAACGCTTGTACAAGCGCTCGATGGTCAACAATGCACTCATGAGATATCCCTTGCCGGCCGTGTATCGCCCTGCAGCAGCAGCATTGCCGCATTGATGGCGAGCGCCACCGCGACCAGCACGATGCCGAGCGCGATGCCTTGCGCAAACTCACCCTTGCTGGTTTCGAGCGCGATCGCCGTGGTAATCGTACGTGTGGCGCCAGCGATATTGCCGCCGACCATCATCGCGCAACCGACTTCCGAAATCGCGCGGCCGAAACCGTTGATGACGGCTGCCATCACGCCGAAGCGCACTTCGTGCAGCACAGTCAGCATCACGCGCCAGCGGGAAGCGCCATGCACGATCGCGGTCTCGGCCAGGCGCGGGTCGGCCGCCTGCACGGCCGACAACGTAAATGCAATCAGCACTGGCAATACGATCAGCACCTGACCGGCAATGATGCCGGTTTGAGTAAACAGCCATTGCAGCGAACCGAAAGGACCGCTGCGCGACAGCACCAGATACAGCAGCAGGCCGATCAGCACAGTCGGCAGCGAGAGCGCTGCCTGCGCCAGCCAGATCACGATGCGGCGCCCGGTGAATTCGTGCGTCGCGATCACGTAACCCGCCAGCACGGCGAACGGCGTGGCAACGAGCAGGCCGACGATCGATGTCTTCAACGACACCCAGATGATCTGCCATAGCGCGGTATCGCCCGAAAATAGCAGGCCAAAGGCATCGCGTATGGCGTCGAATAGCGACATGGAGAAACTTCCGGAAGGCCGACGCGCATGTGCCGGCATGTTTGAACAGGCGCCATTCTAGCGCAGCAGTCCCCGTGGCGAAACTCAAGCCACGCGCAGCGAACTATCGAGTGATTGCGGTTCGTAGATGAGACGTTCCTTGCCGGTGACCAGCAGGAAGTGCTTGCCGGTGCAGCGCGCCAACAGCGTCATGTTGACCTTTTGCGCGACCATGTGGCCCATCTGCGTAGTGCCTGAACGCGAAATTAAGAAAGGAATACGCATCTGCGCGCATTTGATGACCATCTCCGAGGTCAGGCGGCCGGTCGTATAGAAGACCTTGTCTTCGCCGCTCACGCCATCGAACCACATCAGCCCGGCAATCGAATCCACTGCATTGTGGCGGCCGACGTCCTCGACGAAATACTGTAGCGCGCCCTCGGAAGAAAACAGCCCACAGCCGTGCACCGATCCGGCCTGTGCGTAGATCGAATCCTGCGTGCGTATCGTGTTGACGATCTTGTACAAGATCGATTGCTTCAGCCGCGCATCGCGCGACAGCGAAATCGTATCGAGCTCGTCCATCAAGTCACCGAAGATCGTGCCTTGACCGCAACCGGTCGTCACGACGCGTCTGGCGGTGCGCTCCTCGATGTCCGCAATACCGGCACGCGTGGTGACGAAGGCCGCATGACGTGCCCAATCGATTTGTATCGAAGCAATCTCGTCCGCACTGCGCACCAGGCGCTGATTGCGCAGATAACCGAGCGTCAAGGCTTCCGGCGCTGCACCCAGCGTCATCAGGGTGATCAGCTCGCGGCCGTCAACGTGTACCGTCAGCGGCCGCTCGGCCGGGATGGTCACCACCGTTTTCTGCGCAGTCTCGTCCAGCGCGTTGACGCGATAGATCAATTCGGCCGAAGCGCTGGAAAGTTGTGGACGGTACGACATGTGTTGAACGTTTTTCATGAACCGATGCATCGCGCATCCGGTCTGGCTCCATGCGAGGCATGGAGTCTTAAGGCTGGGTAAATATGGAAACGGCAATATTCCTGGAACGCCAGCCTCGATTATAGCTGTTCAGGCCGGTTCTGACCTTCCGCTCTCACATCTCAGCATGGACAACGCAAGCCCTTCGGCAGAATACCTGTTCCAGCGCGCAGTTCAGCTGCTCGACGACGGCGATCTGGCCGCAGCGGAAATCGTGTTGCAGCTCGTAATGCTATTACGGCCCGACATGGCGGAAGCGCAAGTCAATCTCGGCTGGGTGCTGGAACGCAGCAATCGCGTAGGGGAAGCGGAAGACCACTATCGTCGCGCGCTCGAACTGCAACCATGGAATCTCCAACCGTACCTGAACCTTGGGGCCATGTTGACCGCGCAAAAGCGTTTTGCCGATGCGGAAATGCTTTACCGTCGCGCGCTCGCAGTGGCACCGGATGTACCGGAACTGCTGTCCAACCTCGGCGTGCTGCTCGCCTGCATGAAACGCGATGCGGAAGCCGAACAATGCTATCGCCGTGCACTGGCCTTGGCGCCGCATTATCGGACCGCGCGCTTCAATCTCGCATACGTCCTGTTGCGTCATGGCCGTTACGAAGAAGGCTGGTCCTGTCTGGAAGCGCGCGAACCCTCGGTGCATCTCGAGGGTCAGCTTTCCTGTCCGTGCTGGCAAGGCGAACCGCTGGACGGGAAAGCGATTCTGGTCGGTTTCGAAGCTGGCCATGGCGACATGATCCAGTTCGCTCGCTACACGACATTGCTGAAGGAGGCCGGTGCCAGCCACGTATCGATCATCTGTCATCCAGGCCTGAAGCGTCTGTTCTCGCGCCTGCGGGGTGTAGACGACATCATCGGCATGGACGAGGCATTGCCGAATTTTGCGTGGGACTATTGGGTTTTGCCGATGAGTCTGCCTTTTCATTTCGGCACACGTGAAACGACAATTCCGGCCGCAATTCCCTATTTGTCGCCGCCGGCTGATCGCATTGCGTATTGGGCAAACAGCATCGGGCCAAGAGATGGCGAGCTGCGCATCGGCCTGGTATGGCGAGGCAATCCGCGACATGAAAACGACGCCGATCGTTCATTGCCCTCTCTGTCTACGCTCGTTCCCCTCAGCCGGATACCGAAGCTGCGCTTCTTCAGCCTGCAAAAAGGCAAGGCCGCCGGCGAAGCCGTATTGCCGCCTTTTCCATTGACGGATCTTTCACCCGGCATCGATGACTTTGACGACACCGCCGCCATCGTGGCGCAGCTGGATTTGGTCATCACGGTCGATACGGCAGTCGCGCATCTGGCCGGCGCGCTCGGAACACGCTGCTGGGTACTGCTGCCCGACTACAAGTGCGACTGGCGCTGGCTGACCGGCGTCAATGATTCGCCTTGGTATCCGCACGTCATGCGGCTGTTCCGGCAACGAACCGTGGGCGACTGGGCGCCGCCGATAGAGGAAATGCGAAGCGCCTTGTCGGCACTGGCGCAAGGGTTCGCCGGCTAGGGCTTGTCGACGCCATCGGTCTGGCTGCTGCCGCGCGCACGCTGATGGACCGGGCCGTTGATGCTGGTCAGATTGCGTGCTGTATTGATCAGCGCCAGATGCGAGAAGGCTTGCGGGAAATTTCCCAGCTGGCGCTGTGCAACCGGATCGTATTCTTCGGCCAGCAGGCCCACATCGTTGCGCAAGGCAAGCAGCCGCTCGAACAAGGCGCGGGCATCGTCATAGCGTTTCAACAGAATGTAGTTGTCCGCCAGCCAGAAGCTGCAGGCAAGAAAAGCGCCTTCGCCGGGCGGCAGTCCATCGGCGCCGCTGCCGGTGTCGTAACGCATCACGAAGCCGTCTCGTACCAGATCCCGTTCGATTGCCGCAACGGTGCCGATCACGCGAGGATCTTCTGCTGGAAGAAAACCGACACTGGGAATCAGCAGCAGGCTGGCGTCGAGTGCTGTCGAATCGTAGGACTGCACAAAGCTGTTGCGTTCGGCATTGAAGCCTTTTTCGCAGACTTCACTGTGAATGCGGTCGCGTATTGCGCGCCAGTGCTGCAATGGGCCGTCGGTGCCGAATTCCTCAATCGTCCGCACCGCGCGATCGAAAGCGACCCACGCCATCACCTTGGAATGCGTGAAGTGACGCCGGCCGCCGCGCATCTCCCAAATTCCGTCGTCCGGCTGATCCCATATCTTTTCCAGATGCGACATCAATGCGCATTCGAGGGACCAGCTGTCGGCCATCGGTCCGAGACCTGCCTTGCGCGCAACGTACAACGCATCGATCACTTCGCCATAGACATCGAGCTGCACCTGCCCTGCCGCCGCATTGCCGATGCGCACCGGAGAAGAGTTCTCGTAGCCTGGTAACCACGGCACTTCGTATTCCTCCAGCCTGCGCTCGCCTGCCACGCCGTACATGATCTGTAGCTGGCTTGGCGTGCCGCCCACCGCGCGTAGTAACCAGGTGCGCCATGCTTCTGCCTCGCCGAGAAAGCCTTCGCCGATCAAGGCGTACAAGGTCAGCGTTGCATCGCGCAGCCAGCAGTAGCGGTAATCCCAGTTGCGCGGACCGCCAATCTTTTCGGGAAGCGAAGTCGTCGCCGCCGCCACGATGCCGCCGGTCCGCCAATGCGCCAGTGCCTTCAGCGTCAGGATGGAGCGCAACACGGGAACTGACCATTCGCCGACAGCCTGAAACGGCTGCGACCATTCCACCCAGCGCTGCTGCACCAGGCGGCGCGTGGCATGACGATCGATCGGCTCCGGAATCGGCTGGTACGAACGGGTCCAGCTCAATGTGAATCCGACTTCCTCTCCGGCGGCGATGTCGAACTCGCCCAGCGTGCGGAAATGCTTGCCGCGCATCGCGACCGATGTATCGAGAATCAAGCGATCGGGACCGGCCATCAGCATCAGCCGGCCGTCCTCGTGGCGAGAGGCCCAGGGCAGGACCGAGCCGTACTCGTAGCGGACCACCAGTTCAGTGCGCATGCGTACGCGACCGCGCAAGCCGCGCACGATCCGCACCACATCGATCACGTTGTCGCGCCGCGCCAGAAAATCCGTCAGCTGCACGGCACCGTCTTCAGTCTCAAAAATCGTTTCCAGGATCAGCGTGCGGCCGGCATAGCGGCGCGTGACGCGATGCACCTCGCAATCCGGAGCGATTTGCCAGTGCCCGTGTTCCGGACGACCAAGCAAGGCGGCAAAACAGGCAGCACTGTCATAACGCGGCAGGCACAACCAATCCATGGAGCCATCGCGCGCGATGAGCGCCGCCGTTTCGCAATTACCGATCAGCGCATAGTCTTCGATTCGTTTTGGCATCAGCAGATGTGTGGGGAGGAAGATTCTTTCTGCGCATGCAGTCGCGTGCGCGCATCGCGATGCTCAGCCGCCGGTCGCAAAACCGGGGTAAAGCGTCATGCCGCCATCGACGTAGAGCGTCGTGCCGACGACATAGTCGGAATCGTCCGAAGCGAGCCATACCGCCGCGCGGGCGATATCGTCCGGCTCACCAATGCGTCCGTATGGCACAAGCGTCATCAGCGCCTGGTAGGCTGCGGGCGTTTCCCATGCCTCGGTATTGATCGGCGTGCGGATCGCGCCGGGTGCGATGCCGTTAACGCGAATGTGATGCGGCGCCATTTCCTGCGCCAGGCTTTCCATCAGCATCTTGATGCCGCCTTTGGAAGCGGCATAGTTGACGTGCCCCGCCCATGGAATCTCCTGGTGGACCGAACTCATGCAGATGATCTTGCCCGCGGCACAGGATACTTCGGGCACAATGCCGCGCCGCAGGAATTCCCGGATGGCCGCGCGCGCGCACAGAAACTGGCCGGTCAGGTTGACGCCGATCACGGTATTCCACTGTTGCAGCGTCATGTCCTGGAAGGCGGCATCCCGCTGCAACCCCGCGTTGTTGACGAGAATATCGACGCTGCCCCACTCCCGCACCATGTGGTCGAACATCAGATCGACTTCCTCTTCCGAAGAGACATCCGCACGATGCGCATAGGCCTTGCCGCCGCCCTGCACGATCTGTTGCACGACCTCCTGCGCAGCCGCGTCGTCCGTCACGTAATTCACCACTACATCGGCGCCCGCCTGAGCGAACGCCAATGCGATGCTGCGGCCGATACCGGAGTTGGCGCCGGTGACCAATGCCTTCTGCCCAATCAATGTTCTTGGTATGGCGCGTGCTGGGGCACGTACGTTTGCTACAGTCGCTACACTCATGGCGATTCCATCTGTCGGTACGATCGGTCTGACAGCATTGGGCGGCACGGGTTCCGACGCCATTTCCGAAGCGATACGCGCCGGCGGAAGCCGTTATCGGAGATAATGCGCATCCATATCCGCATCGCCGCCTATCTGTAATGAAGTACCCTGCTTTGCTTTCCATTAACGAAATTCTGCCGGAGCTGCAGCAGTTCGATGCCGTCATCGACGTGCGCAGCCCGGCTGAATTCGCGGAAGACCACATTCCGGGCGCAATTAATTGCCCGGTACTGGATAACGAGCAGCGCGCAACCGTCGGCACCATGTACAAGGTCGAAGGCAGTTTCGAGGCCAAGAAACTCGGCGCGGCGTTGGTAGCGAAAAATATCGCGCATCACATCGAGGCGCAGTTCCTGTCCAAACCACATGACTGGAAGCCGCTGGTGTACTGCTGGCGCGGCGGCAACCGCAGCGGCGCGATGGCGCACATCCTGGCTCGCATCGGCTGGCCCGTCACTCAGCTTGAAGGCGGCTACAAGGCGTATCGCAGCCAGTTGGTGACAGAGTTGGCCGCGCTGCCGCAGACCTTGCGTTTTCACGTGCTGTGCGGTTCGACCGGCACCGGCAAGAGCCGCCTGCTGCGCATGCTCGCCGCACAGGGTGCGCAAGTGCTCGATCTGGAACAACTCGCTGCGCATCGCGGTTCGGTTCTTGGCGACTTGCCCTCCGCACCGCAGCCTTCGCAAAAGATGTTCGAAAGTCGTATCTGGGACCTGCTGCGCAGCTTCCGCACAGACCAGCCGGTTTTCGTCGAAGCGGAAAGCAAGAAAGTCGGCAAGTTGCGCGTACCTGACACGCTGATGGATGCAATGCGTGCGTCGCCCTGCACGATGCTCGAACTGGCCTTGCCGCACCGTGTGCAGCTGCTGATGCAGGAGTATGCGCACTTCGTCGCCGAGCCGGCGCTGCTGAACAGACAACTTGATTTTCTCGTGCATCTGCACGGCCGCGCGTGCATTGCTCAATGGCAGGAGCTGGCACTGTCGGGCCGCATTCCCGAGGTGGTCGAAAACCTGCTGCGTGCGCATTACGATCCGGGATATCTGCAATCGATACGGCGCAATTTCAGTCTCGTCGACCAGGCAGAAATGCTATCCCTTCCCGACATTTCGGATACGGCTTTCGAACACGCAGCGGCACAATTGCGTAGCGCTGCTGCAGGAATGCTCGCTTCCTGATTCTTTTTTGTGTGATGCCATGACCGACCCCACTCCTTCGATCCGATTGACTGCGTTTTCTCACGGCGGCGGCTGCGGCTGCAAGATCGCGCCCGGCGTGCTGACGCAAATCCTGAAAGGCACCGGCGGCCTGCCGTTGCCGAAGGAACTGCTCGTCGGCATCGAAACCGCAGATGACGCTGCCGTATATCAGCTGAACGACGAACAGGCGCTGATTGCGACGACCGATTTCTTCATGCCCATCGTCGATGATCCCTACGACTTCGGCCGCATCGCAGCAACCAATGCGATTTCGGATGTGTACGCGATGGGCGGCACACCGATCATGGCGCTCGCGCTGGTCGGCATGCCGATCGACAAGCTGCCGCCGGACGTCATCGGCCGCATCCTGAAAGGCGGCGAATCGGTATGCGCCCAAGCTGGCATCCCGATCGCCGGCGGTCACACCATCGATTCGGTCGAACCGATCTACGGTCTGGTTGTGATGGGCCTTGCACATCCATCAAAAATTAAACGCAATGCCGATGCACGCGCCGGCGACAAACTGGTACTCGGCAAGCCGCTCGGCGTCGGCGTGCTGTCGGCGGCCCTGAAGAAAGGCATGCTGAATGCCGACGGCTATACATCGATGATCGCCAACACCACCAAGCTGAACACGCCGGGCAAAAAGCTGGCGCAGCTCGACACCGTGCACGCGATGACCGATGTCACCGGCTTTGGTCTGCTCGGCCATCTGCTCGAACTGGCGCGCGGCGCCAAGCTGAACGCACGCCTCGATATGAGCGCCGTACCTTTCCTGCCGCAAGTGCTGCAACTGGCCGAGCAAGGCTGCGTGACGGGCGCGTCCGGACGCAATTGGCAAAGCTACGGGCATGAGGTAACGCTGTCTTCGAATATCGCGCCGGTGCAGCAGGCGCTGCTCACCGATCCCCAGACCGCCGGCGGCTTGCTGATTTCATGCACGCCGGACGCGGTCGACCAGGTGCTGACCATCTTCCGCGAGGAAGGATTTGCCGATGCGGCCGTGATCGGCGAAATGAAAAATGGCGTTACCGGCGTCGATGTTGCGTAAGATTCTCCTTTTCATTGTTCACATAAAGAAAAAATCATGAACCTTTCCTTCCTGTCCCGCATCCCCGCCTTGATGGCAGCATTCCTGACCGTAATCACGGTCGTTCTGACGCCAGTTGCACATGCACAGCAGCAAGTGCTGCGCGTTTCCGCCATTCCGGATGAAGCTCCGACCGAACTGCAGCGCAAGTTCAAGCCGCTCGGCGATTACCTGTCGCAGAAACTGGGGATGAAGGTCGAATTCACGCCGGTGACCGATTACGCCGCCTCGGTGGAAGGCCTGATCAACCACAAGCTGGACATGGTATGGTTCGGCGGCTTCACCTTCGTGCAGGCAAACGAGCGTAGCGGCGGCAAGGTGATCCCGCTGGTGCAGCGCGAAGAAGATCAGAAATTCCGTTCCGTCTTCATCACCACCGACAAGTCGATCAACAAGCTGGAAGACCTGAAGGGCAAGAACTTCAGCTTCGGTTCCGAGTCGTCAACCTCCGGCCATTTGATGCCGCGCTCCTTCCTGCTGGCAGCAAAGATCAATCCGGATACCGACATGAAGCGCGTATCGTTCTCCGGCGCACATGACGCGACTGTCGCCGCAGTTGCAGGCGGCAAGGTCGATGCAGGTGCATTGAACATCTCCGTGTGGGAAAAGCTGATCCAGGCTGGCAAGGTCGATACCAGCAAGGTTCGCGTGTTCTACACGACGCCGGCCTACTACGATTACAACTGGAGCGTGCGCGCCGACATGGATCCTGCCGTGCGCAAGAAGCTGACCGACGCATTTTTGTCGCTGAACGACAGCACGCCGCAGGGCAAGGAAATCCTGGAACTGCAGCGCGCAACACGCTTCATTCCGACCAATGCGGACAACTACAAGGCGATCGAAGCAGCTGCGCGCAATGCGGGTCTGCTGAAGTAATACTGAAGTAGCCAAGGATGAGTTTTCTTCTTCAGCACATCAGCACGCGCCACATCGGCGCGGCCCGGAATGCCTATGCATTGCAGGATATCTCGCTGTCCATCAAGCAAAGCGAACAGGTCGCGCTGATCGGCCCGTCCGGCGCCGGCAAGACGAGCTTGCTGCACACATTGGCTGGTGCGCTGCAGCCTGCCAGTGGCAGCGTGCAAATGTTCGACATCGACCCGTGGACAGCTGCCGTCGGCACACGTCATGCGGGTCGTGCACGCCTGTTCCTGGCGCCGCAGACGCCGCCGCTGCCGCCGCGACAGCGCGTCGTCAACGCAGTGCTGGCCGGCATGCTGCCGCATTGGAGCCTGTGGCAGGCGCTGGCTTCGCTGATCAAGCCACGTGATCCGGCTGCGGCCTATGCGGCGCTGGCGCGTTTCGACCTGCAGGACAAGCTGTATGCACGGGTCGATCGCCTATCGGGCGGCGAACGCCAACGCTGCGGTCTCGCGCGTGCGCTGGTTTCGAATGCGGACGCCTTCCTGATCGATGAACCGTTGTCCGCGCTCGATCCGACCCTCGCTGTGCAGACACTGAAGGTGTTGCTGCAGGAAACGCAGCAACGCAAGGCGACGCTGGTGTGCAGCCTGCACCAGGTCGAACTGGCCCGTGCGCATTTTCCGCGCATCGTCGGCCTGCGCGACGGGCGCGTCGTGTTCGACTCGCCCGGCAGCGAAGTCAGCCATGCAATGATCGCGGCGCTCTACCAGAACCGGCAGGATGAACTGCTTGTGCCTGCCGCGTCCGACGTTCCGGTTGATGACCTCGACGCTGGGCCGATTCCGCGCTGCTGACGATGAACACGCACGCACTTTCCGCATCCGACGCACAGCGCGATCCCGCGTGGCGCGGCCGCATTGCCGGCGCCATCGTCGCGCTGCTCATCCTCTGGCCTATGCTGACGCAGGCCGAGTTCAAGCCGTGGATTCTATTTGATGCGCAGAGCCTGCAGGCCACCGGCAATTTCCTTGCAAGCTTTTTCCCGCCCGCACACGCACTCGACTTCCTGCAGATGGTCGCGAATGCAACCTGGGAGACGGTCGCCATGGCGACTGCAGGCATGGCGCTTGCGATGGCCGGCGCAATTCCATTGACGCTGCTGGCGACAGATCGCCTGTCGATCTCGCGCCTCGGCCGCCATCGCAGTTCGCCTATCGCGTTTGCCTGCCGCCATGCCATTCGCTGGTTTCTGATCGTGCTGCGCAGCGTGCCCGAACTGGTATGGGCGCTGCTGCTTGTGCGTATCGTCGGGCTTGGCCCTACCGCCGGCGTGATCGCGATCGCGCTGACCTATTGCGGCATGCTGGGCAAGGTCTATGCGGACATCCTGGAATCCTCCGATGACGCGGCTTGCGATGCGCTGCTACGTAACGGTAGCAGCCGCCTCGGCGCCTTCTTCTACGGTGCGCTGCCCGACGCGTCTGCTGAACTGGTGTCGTACACCATCTACCGCTGGGAATGCGCAATCCGCGGTTCGGTCGTGATGGGCTTCGTCGGTGCCGGCGGATTGGGGCAACGCATGGATGAGTCGATCAAGATGATGGCAGGCGGCGAGCTGTCGACCATGCTGCTGGTCTTCGTGCTGCTGGTCGCTGCAGCCGACGGCGTGTCGGCCTTGCTGCGCAGGAGGCTGGATTGAAACCGCTACCGCCAATGCCGGCACCGCCGCCTCGACACTGGTCCACCATCGTGCTGCTCTTGGGCATCGTGCTGCTGGTGATCGCCAGTTTCGTTTCGCTGCCGCTGAAATGGCATGATTTCTTCAGTCCCGATGCGGTGCGGCTCAGCCTCGAGTTCCTGCAGGGCTTTGCGCCGCCCGAACTTGGCTCGACTTTCCTGAAGAAGATCGGTATTGGCGTATTCGAGACTTTCTCGATGTCTGCCATCGGTACGCTGATCGCCGCGGTGCTCGGCATCGGCCTCGGTGTACCCGCCAGCGGCCGTTTCGGCATGACGGCCCGGCGGTTGACGCGCATGGTGCTGAATGTGCTGCGCTCGATTCCCGAGCTGGTATGGGCGTCGATCCTGCTCATCGCCGCCGGCCTCGGTCCGTTTGCCGGAACGCTTGCGCTCGCGCTACACACTTTCGGCGTGCTGGGGCGGCTGTTTGCCGATGCGTTTGAAAACTGTCCGCCGCAGCCCGAAGCTACGCTGCGCATCAATGGCGTGCATCCCGTTGCAGCGTTCTTCTATTCGACGCTGCCGCAAAGCAGTCCGCAATTGATGTCCTATACCCTTTATCGCTGGGAAAACAATATCCGCGCAGCCGCCATACTCGGCGTCGTCGGCGCTGGTGGACTGGGACAGATGCTGAAATACCACCTGTCGCTATTTCAAATGCAACAGGCGGCGAGCGTGATCGTTGCGATGATCCTGATGGTTGGCGTCGTGGATGCGATGAGCTTTTTCTTCCGGCGGCTGATGACGCGATAAATCGTCATCGTGCCGAGCATCGAAGTCGTGCGATGTACTAGAGACGGAAACGCTGCCGATAGTCGATCGGGCTGATGTTTAGGCGCCGTAGAAAAATGCGGCGCATGCCGTCTTCCGTCTCGAACCCGCAGCGCTGGGCAATGTCCTTCAGACTTAATTCCGTCGATTCGAGGCAGCGACGCGCTGCATCGATGCGTGCATCGGTCACAAAATTCATTGGCGTGGTGCCGCATTCTTTCTTGAACACGCGCGACAGATTACGCGTGCTCATGTTCATCTGCTTCGCCAGAGATGGCAGCGTGTGGTTCAGCGCAAGATTCTCGATGATGTAATTCTGCGCGACGCCCAGCACGGAATCCTGCGCCGCCTGCGATTCCAGCAAGGGACTGAACTGTGACTGCCCGCCGGCGCGGCGCAGATAGACGATCAGATACTTCGCGACATCCAGCGCGACCTTGCGGCCGCAGTCCTCTTCGATTAATGCCAGCGCCAAGTCGATGCCAGCCGTGACGCCAGCCGTCGTGTAGATCGCACCGTCCTTGATGTAGATGCGATCCGGTTCCACCACCGCGCTGCGGAACATATCGGCCAGGCGTGAAGCATCCATCCAGTGCGTGGTGACCGTTTTCCCTTTCAGCAGGCCGGCCGCGCCGAGCGCGAACACGCCGTTACAGATGGCGCCGACGCGGCGGCAATCGTCGACCTGCGACTTGATCCAGTCGACCACCGTGCTATCTTCCAGAATATTGAACACGCCAAGCCCGCCAGGCACGATCAGCGTGTCGAAATGCGGGCACGGATCGAAGATCGTGCGATCCGGCATCATGGTCAATCCGTTCGATGCCTGCACCGGTCGGCGCGTGGTGCCGACCGTCAGCAATTCATAGCGCGTCGCGCCTTCGGTGAGAATCTCCACTTCGGCAAAGGCATCTCCTGGTCCCGCGATATCGAGCATCTGAAAGCCGGGAAACAGCAGCATGCCGATCGTAATCTTGCGCATCACTTCTCCATCAAATCGCGGACGCGTCCGTCGCTTGCCGTATTCTGATCCGGTAGAAAGTTTCCGCTCCCACCCAGCTCAGAATGAATGCACCGACGACGACGTATCCAAGCGAGGTATAGCTGTCGTGCAGGCCTTCCATCGCGCGCCAGAACGCACCGCTCGGATGAAAGTATGCCTGCACAAGGCCGAGCACGCCAATCGCTGCAATCGCCAGCGCCAGTAGAGTTGAGGTCATTGTCAGCATCATGTTGTAGGTCAGCTTACGCAGCGGCGAGACGAAGGCGGTGCCATACATGCGCAACATCAGTACGCCGTCGGTGGCATCGACCGTCAGCATGCCGGCCGCAAACAACATCGGAAACAACAGGATGGTGCCGACATGCACGCCCTGCGCCGCCTGCATCGCCGTCGTGCCAAGGACAGCCACCTCGGTTGCGGTTTCGAACCCGAGGCCAAACAGGAAGCCGAGCGGAACCATCTGCCAGCTATGATCAATGCCGCCGAACAACGGCTTGAACAGGCGCGCGAACAGATTGCCTTTCGACGCCGCAGCTGCCTTACCTTGGCTTGGCCTGTGCGCGCTGCGGTAGATGTCGATCAGCAGCGCGATATTGAGCAGGCCGATCGCTAGCAGGAAGAGCGTCGACACTAGCGAACTCAGCACGCCGCCGTAGGACTGCCATTGTGAGAGCGACGGCAACACCGACCTGGCGGCGAACACGATGCCGATGGATGCAGCAACCACGACCAGCGAATGGCCGAGCGCAAAACAGAAGCCGACCGCCACCGGACGAGCGCCGCTCTGCATCAGCCTGCGCGTCACGTTATCGATTGCCGCGATGTGATCCGCATCCAGCGCATGCCGCAAGCCGAAGCTGTAGGCCAGCAGCGCCGTGCCGAACAAGGTGGCGTTGTCGCGCAGATCGAGCCAAGCCCAGATCCACGCCAGCACATTGAATGCGGCCAGGAATCCGTACATCGCGCGGATTCTGCGCCGCACCGCCTCGTCCTGCATGCTGTTTGTATCGGTCACGTTTGCCCTCCGTCAGGAACAGGTTCAGGCGACGTGCCGATCCAGCTCGCCGGCCTGCAGCACGCCGTATTGCTCGAGCACCGAAATCAGCGCCAGCGTATAGCGATCGTAATAATCCCAGGTGGTTTGGCCATCACACGCATCACGCTCCCATTCGGCGATGGAAGAAATCAGCTTCTGCCGGAAATCCTCCCATTCGAAATGACCTTCCTTCGACAGCGCGAGCGCCATGCCGAAAATCTTGCGCTGCCAATCTTCGCTGAAATACAGCTTGCCATCGCTGCGCGGCGGCGAATCGGGCTGACCCAGCATCTGCGTCGCGGCGTACTCTTCGAAGCGTGTGAACATGGCACCTCCTTACGCCGGAATGGTCGCGTTCGCCACGCCCATCATGGCTTCCGGCGTGACTAGCGCGGCCAGTTCTTCTTCGCTCAGGTGTTCAGTGTTCGCGGGACGCTCGGGGATGACAAACCAGCGGATCTGCGCGCTGCTGTCCCATACTTTGACCGCCTTCTGCGGCGGTACCTCGACGCCAAATTCGCGCAGCACAGCGCGCGGCTCGCGCACGCCGCGCGCGCGAAACACTGGATCCTTGTACCAGTATGGCGGCAGACCAAGCACCGGCCACGGATAGCACGAACACAGCGTGCAGATGACCAGGTTGTGCGTTTCCGGCGTATTCGCCGCGGCCTTCATGTGTTCGCCTTCGGCGCCATCCATGCCGAGCGGGAAGTTCAGCTCGGCGATCGCCTTGGGTGTGTCGTCAAGCAGGCGTTGCTTGTAGGCCGGATCGACCCAGGCGCGCGCGACGATCTTCGCGCCATTGAACGGGCCGGCGACCTTTTCAAAATGTTCGAGTACCGCGTCTACGGAATCGCTTCCCAGCACGCCCTTTTCGATCAGCAATGCTTCCAGCGCGCGCACCTTGGCCGCGCTGATGTTTTCGCGTTCTTCGTCGTATGCAAACAATGCACTCATGATGTTTCCTTTGGGGTTATTGCGGCGCCTTCAGATAGGCGTCGAAGAGGTCGGCATAAATCACGGTATTGGGTTCGCTCTTGCCCGCGCCCCAGAGGTCAGCCGCGTCGAAGGAAACGCAGTACACGTGCTGCGGTCCTTCCAGGCCATCCGGCCCGGTGGAGACGAAATACTCGAAGGCATCCGGATACACCTCGGTTACCACGCCGCGCTTGTTGCGCAGGAAGCCCGGCAGGCGGCTATGGTCAGCGGCCAGCGGATCGGCGACGTACACGGTATCGCCCGTCTTGAAACGTGGCGTTCTCGCCAGAGGACGCAAGCCGGAATCGCCATGACGCAGGTAGCGCTGGACTTGCTCCTTCAAGGCAGGATTCGGGCGCTGCGGCAGAGGTGTATCCGGTTCGGCGCGATAGCGCTCGGCCAGCTTGGCCAGTTCCTCCGCCGCGACGTAGCCGCGATCGATGAAGAACTGGCTGATGCCCATCAACCACTTCTCGTAGTAGCGGTACTTGAAGTACTCGAAAGGCTGCATGCCTTCGGCGCCGGTGCGCAGCGATGCCCAAGTCCAGGTTTCCTTGAAGATGGTGGGCACTTGGTCGATCGGATAACGCGGCAGCGAAGCGCCCAGATGAGCGCTCTCGGCCATCATCACCGTATGAATACCAAAGATCCGTTTTTCCCAGTCGGTGTAGAACACACGCGTATCGAGGTTGACGGGACCGAGATTTTCCAGCCCGCCGATGTAGTGCTGCAGTTTCATGTAGAGGCTCCTGTAGAATCAGACGCAAACAGCTTGCGCTGCAACGCACGACGCAAAACCGTTCTTGAGTGAAGCGATATCGAGATCGCGGCCGATGACGACGAAGCGGCTGTTCCGCGCGCTGTCTTGCGGCCAGCGCTTGCCAGGCTTGGCTTCGGTCAGCATATGAACGCTATGGAAGGTGAACTGCCGGGCCTCGCCGTGAAAATGCAGCACGCCTTTGGTGCGCATGATGCTTGGTCCCTGTTGCTGCACCAGTTGGTTGATCCAGCGACTGAAGCGCTCCGGATCGAGCGGCACCTCGCTCTCCATCGCACAGGAAACGATGCTGTCGTCATGCTCGTGATCGTGTTCGTCAGTCAGGATGCCGGGTTCCACCGACAGCAGCTGTGCCAGCGAGAAGCGCTGCAGGCCCAGCACGTCGTCCGCGGAAATCCTTGCATGATCGGTCGGAACAATCGCCGCGACCGGATTCATCGCGCGCAACGCGTGCTGCAAGCAGGCGCGCTGTTCGTCTTCCAGCAGGCCGGCCTTGTTGACGACGATGAGGTCGGCAAAGGCGATCTGCTCCTTTGCGATGTCGTCGCTGATCTGCCGGTGAAAATTGGCGGCGTCGACCAGCGTGATCACGGCCTCCAGTTCGACCCGCTGCAACAGATCGCCATCGGCAAGAAAGGTCTGCAGCACCGGCGCAGGATCGGCCAGGCCGGACGTCTCGACAATCAGGCGTTCCGGCAGCAATGCCGATTCGGCGAGCAGCGCCTTGACGCCAGCAACTAGGTCGGTGCGCACCGTGCAGCAGACGCATCCGTTGCGAATCTCGATCAGCGGCTTGTCGTCGTTGACGATCAATTCACCGTCGATGCCGACTTCGCCGAACTCATTGACGATGACGCCGATGCGTTCGGAACGCGCTGCCAGCAAGTGGTTGACCAGCGTGGTCTTGCCAGCGCCGAGAAAGCCGGTAATAACAGTGACAGGGATTTTTCTGGTATTCATCATGTCCTCGAATGGTCAAAAAGCCGGTGATCGCCAACCCATTCACCGTCCTTTCGAGCCGATTCTGCCGATACGGACACCCGCTTTCCAGCGCTAATTTTTCGATGGCCTAAGCATGAGGAATGCTGGCAGGAATGGTTTGCCTGCTGTCTTTTTTATTCAATAACGAAATAAAGCGCCAGAACCGAAATGACAAAAAAAAGCGCCGCTTGTGGCGGCGCCTCATATGGCAGGTGGGGAATGCAGGGAAGTTTTTTACTCAGCGGCGCATGACAAAACGCCGCAGCGACAACGCTAAAGGCGACCGAAGCGAATCGCTATTTCTTCGCACCGACCTGCGGTATCGGCTTCGAATCCGCCACACCGACGGCGGCCGTATTGGCTTGCAGCGGCACATAGGAGCCCGGGTTCTGGCAAGCCGGCACGTCGACCGTTGGCTTCGGCTTGTGCTTTTCCTGCAGATAGCGAGCGGCGATCCGATTCTGCGCCTCGCATAATTGATAGGCCGCGACCTTATCGGTCCACGCAGCCTTGTTTTTCGTTTCGTCGGCTTTCGCCTTTGCTTCATCCGTCAGTGGCGGCAGCTTTGCATAGGCGTTGATGGCAAACATGGCGGCAGCCGCCATGGCGAAACAGCGGATTGATGTGGTGTTCATGCGCCCTCCTGTGCGGCTTTGCCCGACACGCCGATTTCGCTTGCGCCTTCCTGCGTGCGTACACGCGGCACTTTGCCGGTCTGGATATCTTCGTACCAGCGATCGTGATGCTCTCTTGCCCACTCGTCATCGACATAGCCTTCGCGCATTGCGCGGTACGCACCTTCCATACCGATTGTGCCCATGTATATATGGCCGAGCGAGGCGCAGAAGATCAGCACGGCGGCAATCAGGTGAATCACGTTTGCCAACTGCATATTGCCGCGCGTGTACAAAATGCCGGGGACGATTTCATTCAGCACAAAGCCGGACGCGCTGACGATGATGCCCAGGACGACCACGCCGCCCCAGAACCACAGTTTTTCACCGGCATTGAAGCGGCCTGCAGGCGCATGTCCGCGCGCGCCGCCGAGTGCCCTGATCCACTGGAAGTCAATCAGCGCCGGGAAGTTGTCTTTCACGAAGATCGCAAACGTCACGATCAGCGAGAGGCTGAACAAGGGGCCGACGAAGTTGTGCACGTTCTTGCACAAGTAAGCGAGCCAACCGAACACGACATGACCGAACACCGGCAGCACCACATGCTTGCCGAACAACATGGTCAAACCGGTCAGCGCCAGCGTGACGAAAGTAATTGCCGTGGTCCAGTGCGCGATGCGTTCGATGGCGGTAAACCGTTCGATCAGGCGGCCGGTGCGCGGCCCTTTCACTCGCAATGGGCCAAAGATCAGATAGAAGGCGGCAATACCGACGAAGACCAGCACGATCAGCCAGCCGCCATACAGCGTCAGCGGACCGTTGCGATATTCGCGCCATGCCTCGCCGGCGGTCGTGTCACGCGATTGACCTAAAAATTTTGTCTTCGGCTGGATCAGCACGCCTGCTTCCAGCGCCGGAATATTGACGAAGTTGTCCGTGCCTTCCAACGCCAGCCGATAGGTCGGCGCTAGATTGCCTGGTTGCAGCTGCGTGCGTTCGGCCTGGCTCTGTTTCAGGATGTCGGCCGATTCGACATTTGGCAAACCATACGGCTGCGGCGCAGTCGCCTGCGACAGCGGCGGGGTTGCGGGCGGCACGGTCTTGACCACCGACAGCGGCGGTGTCGCGCCCGGCTGGCTGGACTGTGCCAACGCGGTGCCAACGCTCGCGATCAGCGCGAGTCCTGCAAGTGTGGCTAACCATGTTTTCATGATGTCCCCCGCGCTTCAGTTTCCGCCGATGCGCACGTATTCGTTCTGATTCTGCGTGCGCTCGCGCATGTGCCGCTCCCATTCCGTCTTGTTGCCCGCGGTCCAGCCCTTGGTGACGAAGGGATCATTGGCGCCCTGGAAGGCTTGCTGGTCACCTGATTTGCGTGCATCAGCTTGCGACTGGCTCTTCTCGCCGCAGCCGAACAGGGCGAGCATCAAGGCCGACATCCACAGCGCGCGCATCATGATTTCTTCTCCGGTGCCGGTTTGGCTTTCGGATTGGGCAGATTGCCGTAGGCGGTGCCCCATCCCCACACTTCGCTGCCCTTGCCGCGATGTACGACGCGATCGCGGAAGATGTCTGCCACCACGTCGCCGTCGCCACCGAGCAGCGCCTTGGTCGAGCACATCTCGGCGCAGGCCGGCAGCTTGCCTTCGGCGATGCGATTGCGGCCGTACTTTTCGAACTCCGCCTTCGAACCGTTTTCTTCCGGGCCGCCGGCGCAGAAGGTGCATTTGTCCATCTTGCCGCGCAGACCGAAGCTGCCGTTCGATGGAAACTGCGGCGCGCCGAACGGGCAGGCATACGAACAGTAGCCGCAGCCAATGCAAATGTCTTTGTCGTGCAGCACCACGCCTTCGTCGGTACGGTAGAAGCAGTCGACCGGACAGACCGCCATACAAGGTGCGTCCGAACAGTGCATGCAGGCGACCGAGATCGATTTTTCCTGTCCGACCAACCCGTCGTTGATCGTCACCACACGGCGCCGGTTCACGCCCCATGGCACTTCATTCTCGTTCTTGCAGGCGGTGACGCAGGCGTTGCATTCGATGCAGCGCTCGGCATCGCAGATGAATTTCATTCGTGCCATGTTTGCTCTCCTCGGCTATCCCTGTCGATTGCGTCCGTACTGCGCCTTATGCCGTCATCTTCTCGATATTGCAGATCGTGGTCTTGGTTTCCTGCATCATCGTCACCGAGTCGTAGCCGTAGGTGGTGGCGGTATTCACCGCTTCGCCCCGCACGATGGGATGCGCGCCTTCGGGATAGGAATCGATCATGTCCTTGCCCTGCCACCAGCCGGAGAAATGGAAAGGAATGAAGGCCGTATCCTCGCCGACGCGCATCGTGACCATCGCCTTCACCTTCAGGCGCGCGCCGGTCGGCGTCGACACGATCACGTATTCGCCGTTGCGAATGCCGCGCGCGGCAGCCGCCTTCGGATTGATCTCGACGAAGTTTTCCTGCTGCAGTTCGGCCAGCCATGGATTGGAACGCGTTTCCTCGCCACCTCCCTCGTACTCGACCAAACGACCGGAGGTGAGGATGATCGGAAATTTTTCGTAGAGCTTGGCTTCGACGTTCTTGTCCTGCAGCGACTTGTACAGCGTCGGCAACCGCCAGAATGCCTTCTTGTCGTCATGCGTCGGATACTTCGCTACCAGGTCAGGCCGCGTACCGTAGATCGGCTCGCGGTGCAGCGGCACGGGGTCGGGGAAATTCCATACGACCGCGCGCGCTTTCGCATTGCCGAAAGGATGCACGCCATGCACTTTCATACAGACGCGCTGGATACCGCCGGAAAGATCCGTCTTCCAGTTTTTGCCTTCGGCGAGCTTCTTTTCTTCTTCGGTCAAGTCGTCCCACCAACCCAGCTTCTTCAGCAGGATGTGATCGAACTCCGGATAGCCGGTCGTAATATCCGCACCCAGCGAATGCGAGCCGTCCGCAGCGAGCAGGCTGACGCCGTCGCGCTCGACACCGAAATTGGCGCGGAAGTTGCCGCCGCCATCCATCACGTGTTTCGACGTGTCGTACAGATTCGGTGTGCCTGGATGTTTCAGTTCCGGCGTGCCATAGCACGGCCACGGCAGACCGAAGTAATCGCCAGTCAAGTCGTAGCCGGTGACTGGGTCCTTGCCGCTCTTGCAGCGCAAGGTTTTCACATCGAACAGATGCATATTGCGCATGTGTGCCTTCAGCCGCAGCGGCGACTGGCCGGTATAGCCGATCGCCCAAGAACCGCGGTTGATTTCCTCCAGCATCGATTCCGGTTCCGGTTCCATCATGCCGCCCTTGCCTGGTACCAGCTTGAGCTTGGCGACCAGCTGCTTGGCGAAACCGAGTTTTTCCGCCAGTTGATACATGATCATGTGGTCGGTGCGCGATTCGAATAGCGGCTCAATGACTTTCTCGCGCCACTGAAGTGAGCGGTTGGAAGCCGTCACCGAACCAGAGGTCTCGAACTGCGTAGCGGCCGGCAGCAGATAATCCGCGCGATTCGGATTCAGCTGCTGACCGTCGACCTGCATCGCAGCCATTGCCGCCGTCGCCGACGGATACGGATCGATCACGACCAGCAGGTCGAGCTTGTCGAAGGCCTTCTTCATGTCCAGGCCGCGTGTCTGAGAATTAGGCGCATGGCCCCAGAACACCATCGCCCGCACGTTGTTGTCCTGATCGATCAGCTCGTTCTTCTCCATCACCGCATCGATCCAGCGCGAGACCGTGGTGCCGGATTTTTCCATCATCGCCTGCGAGGCGAACTGACTCTTGACCCATTCGTAATCCACGCCCCAGACTGCGCACCAGTGTTTCCACGATCCAGTCGCCAGGCCGTAGTACGCCGGTAGCGAATCGGGATTGGGGCCGACGTCGGTCGCGCCCTGCACGTTGTCGTGGCCGCGGAAGATGTTGGTACCGCCACCGGACTTGCCGACGTTACCGAGCGCCAGCTGCAGAATGCAGGAAGCGCGCACCATCGCGTTGCCAATGGTGTGCTGCGTCTGGCCCATGCACCACACGACTGTAGATGGACGGTTCTTTGCCATCGTTTCCGCTACTTTCAGCACTTCCGCTTCCGGCACGCCGCAGGCTTCCTCGACCTTGTCCGGCGTCCACGTCATGACCTCTTCGCGTACCTTGTCCATGCCGTAGACACGGTCGTTGATGTACTGCTTGTCTTCCCAGCCGTTCTTGAAGATGTGGTAGAGCATGCCCCACAGGAAAGGAATATCGGAGCCGGAGCGAATGCGTACGTATTGATCGGCCTTCGCCGCCGTGCGCGTGAAGCGCGGGTCGACCACGATCATCTTGCAGCCGTTCTCCTTCGAATGCAGCATGTGCAGCATTGAGACCGGGTGCGCCTCGGCCGCATTCGAGCCGATGTACATCGCAGCCTTCGAATTCTGCATGTCGTTGTAGCTGTTCGTCATCGCACCGTAGCCCCAGGTGTTTGCCACGCCCGCGACCGTGGTCGAGTGGCAGATGCGCGCCTGGTGGTCCATGTTGTTGGTGCCGAAGAAGGAAACGAACTTTCGCAGCAGCGCCGATTGCTCGTTGTTGTGCTTGGAGGAGCCGACGAAGAACACCGAATCCGGCCCGGTCTCCTTCCTGATCGCGAGCAGCTTGGCCGACACTTCATTGAGCGCCTGATCCCAGCTGATGCGCTGGTACTTGCCG